>NZ_JBEYFC010000421.1:0-7902 GCF_040634175.1 Streptomyces sp. NPDC007162 | reverse complement strand
GTCAGGTCAGGGTGAGTTCCAGGACGGTGACGGAGAGCGGCGGCAAGGTGCTGGTGAACGCTGCCGCGGCGCCGGTGAAGGTGGTCTTCTTCGGGGTGAGCGCGGTGGGTTCGGTCAGTGTGTTGGTCGCGGCGGGCGAGGGGCCGGTCAGGACGGTGGCGGTGGCGTTCCTCCTGACGCCCTTCGGCAGGCCCTTCAGTTCGATCGGCACGCTTGCCTGCTCCGTCCCGTAGTTGACGACCGCGAGGTAGAGGCGGTTCCCGGAGCGGGTGGCCACGGTCGCGAGGCCGGGCAGCGCGCGGGCGGTGGCCGGGAGGACCGTGCGGCCCAGGTTGCTCGTCAGCATCTGCTGCGCCCAGTAGCTGGGGGAGACGTAGCTGGTGAGGTTGTCGTAGGCGATCAGATTGGTTGCCCACACGTTGTTGTTGACGTTGGAGAAGAGAGGCGCGTAGCACTCCATCAGCACCTGGTCCGAGTTGCGGATCAGGCCGGCCAGCCAGGCGGCGTCGCCCAGCGCGGCGTTCAGGTCGGGGGTGGGGCGTCCCTCCTGCGCGGCCCACTCGCCGACGAAGACCTTCGTCGAACCGCGGTCCCGGTTGTCGTACTTGTGGGTGGCGGCCTGGGCGGCGGACGGCGCGAGATAGTAGTGCTCGTCGATCAGGTCCGGTGTGCGGCTGGTGACGGTCGTCGTCGCGATCAGCTTCAGGTGCGGGTACTTCGCCTTGATCGCGTCGTGGAAGGCCGTGAACCGCGCGTCGTAGGACCCGGAGGAGTCGAACCAGTCCTCGTTGCCGATCTCCACGAACTCCAGCGGGAACGGCTTCGGATGTCCGTCGGCGGCTCGTCTCGCGCCCCAGGTGCTGGTGACGGGGCCGGTGACGTACTCGATCTCGTCGAGCGCGTCCTGGACGAACGGTGCGAGCGCGTCGCCGGTGACGTGTTCGCCCTTCAGGGTGTAGCCGGCGAAGACGGCGAGGACGGGCTGTGCGTGCATGTCCTCGACCCACTCCAGGTATTCGAGGAGTCCGAGTCCGTCGGTGGACCAGTACCCCCAGGCGTCGTCCATGTGGCCGGGGCGCTCCCAGACCGGGCCGATGGTGTTCTTCCAGTCGAACCGCGTCGCGATGGTGTTGCCCTCGAGGAAGTTGCCGCCGGGGAAGCGCAGGAACTTCGGCTTCAGCGCGACCAGTTTCTCCATCAGGTCGACACGCAGGCCGTTGGGGCGGTCGCGGTAGGTGGGCGGGAAGAGGGAGACGTGCTGGAGCCACAGGGTCTCGCCCGCGGCGGTGGGGTCGGCCGTGGTGACGGTCAGCCGCGCGTCGCCCACCACGGGAGTGCGTGCCCCGGTGCGCAGGGTCAGCTCGAAGGGGCGGTCGCGGAACGCGGTACCGATGTGGGGCACCCGTGCGGAGGCGTACACCGTCGTGCCGTCCGCCGACTCGATCGCCACGGTGAGCGGGCCGACACGGCGCGATGCCTTGGCGAACAGGCGGGCGGTGTAGGTGGTCCGGGGCCGTACGGGTATGCCCCAGAACCCGTCGTTGGCGACCCCGGCCCGGTTCCCGGTGCCGGTGCCGCCGGGCAGGACGACCTTGAGGGACCGCTTGAGGACGTCGTTGAGGGGCGTGCCGGTGTCGAGCGCGAGGGTCGTGCCGCCGACCGCGGACCAGTGCACGGGCGTGCTGTCGCTGGCCATCATCGAGCGGTTCTGGACCAGTTCGGCGTAGATGCCGCCCTCGCCGGAGTGGTTGATGTCCTCGAACATCAGGCCGGGGAGGATGGGGGACACGGCGTGCGCGGGGTTGGCCACGTCCACGCTCAGCAACGGTGTCGTGGTCTCCACCGGCACCCCGGCCAGCGTCGCGACCTGGTCGGAGGTGAGGGCGGCCGGGAACAGCCACACGTCGTCGATGAGACCGTGCCACTGGTCGACGTGCCCGCCGCCGTAGAGCGCGCGGCCGACGGCGGTGTCGCCGGTGCCGGCCCAGCCCGCGGTGTAGGCGGTCTCCCCTTCGAGTACGCCGTCGACATAGAGGCGGGTGACACCCGCCGTGGGGTCGCTGACGCCGACCAGGTGGGTCCAGGTGCCGGTGGCGGGCGCCGAGGCGGCGGCCGCGACGGCGGCCGCCTGGGTGGCGTCCGAGGGGAGCCGGGCGAACGCGAAGGTCCCGGTGTCGTCGCGCAGCCCCAGGTAGAAGGCGCTGACGGACTTGCCGTCGATGCTGACGGCCGTCTGGTAGCCGCCCAGCTGCGCGAGGTTGACCCAGGCGGCCACCGAGAACGCCTTGGAGGTGTCGAGGGCCGGTCCGGAGGCGGTCGCGTTGCCGTCCGCCGTGAGGCTCAGGCTGTGGGCACCGACCTTGCCGGTGTCCCAGCCGGCCGCACCCTGGAGGGTGGCGGGGCGACCGTTGCCCGAGGAGTCGGCGGCCGATGTGCCGGAGCCCTCGTCGAAGCTCCAGTGCGCGGCCGCGGCGGGGAGTTCCGCGGCGGGGGCGGCCACGGCCGTCGAACCGGAGCGCCCGGAGGCGGCGGCGGGCGGGGCGGCGGCGAAGGTCCCGGCCAGGGACGCGGCACCGAGGGCTGTCAGGACGGTTCTGCGGGACGGTCCGGCTTCTGGGGACATGCGGGGTTCCTTTGCTCAAAAAGGTGGGGAGCAGGCCGACGGTCCGCCGTCGGGGAGGGCGGCGGGCCGTCGGCGCGTCGGGTTCAGGTCAGGGGGCGATGTTCCACTGCTGGCAGGTGTTGTCGAGCTGCTGCCACTGACGGACCGCGGTGCCGTTGGCCGTTCCGCAGTTGGCGACGTCCAGCGTCATACCGGTGTTGACGTTGGTGAGCGTGTAGTGGCTGCCGACCTTGGTGACGTCCCACTGCTGGCAGGTGTTGCCCAGCGAGGCCCACAACTGGACGGCCGTGCCGTTGCTCTGCACGCAGTTCTTGTCGTCCAGGACCGTGCCGCTGTTGACGTTGGTGACGGTGTAGTGGCCGTTGCCCGCGCTCGCGAACCGCCACTGCTGGCAGGTGTTGCCGAGCGAGGCCCAGATGTCGATGGAGGTCCCGTTCGCCGTACCGCAGTTCACCGCGTCCAGGACCTTGCCCGAGTTGGTGTTGGTCAGCCGGTAGGCGGTGCCGGCGACCGGGAAGGCGGCGGCCGGGGTGGTGTAGCCGACGGACACGATGTTCGCCTGTACGGCGTTGTCGGCGGCGTCGGTGGGATAACCGGAGGTCATGACACCCTCGAAGAAGGAGCCGTCGGACCCGTTGCTGTCGTCACCGCCGGTGCCCAGGACGATGGCGCCCTCCTTGGACATCGGCGTGTATCCGCCGGTACTGGGCAGGGCTCCGCTGTACCAGGTGGTCAGGGAACCCGATTGCGCGTTGCCGCCCTTGATCGCGTAGGTGGTCGTGCCGTTGTTCTTCTCCAGCGCGGTGACGTATTCGCTGGAGTTTCCCTTGTTGCCGGTGTCGGAGCCGTTGGCGCCGGCGAACAGGCCGTTCTCCAGGTCGGCCTGGACCCACGGCCCCGAGCCGGAACAGGGGGAGAACCAGCACTCGGTGCCGAAGTTGATGGCGTCCATGTGGCCGTTGCCGGTGTCGTTCGTGGAGGTCTCGGCGTTGCCGTAGTCGAAGCAGCAGCGGTTGTTGACGTGGTGGCCGCTGGTGACCATGTACGCGCCCTCGGGAGAGCTGCCGGTGGCGATGCCCGTGGTGCTGTTGTCGCGGTAGCCGACGCCCGCGGAGACGAAGACGCCGTACGCCGCGTGGCCGCCGACCGTGACCGGCAGGGCGTCGGCGATCGCGCCGACGTCCTGTCCGCCGTTGCCGCCCGGCCCCTCGATGGTCAGGTCGTTGTGGTGGGAACTCTGGTCGTAGATCTTGGTGATGGTGCAGGTCGTGCCGGAGCAGAAGGAGTCCTGCGCCGCCGCGTTGGCGTAACCGCCGGCGCTGAGGACGCCGATATCGGTGGTGGCGCCGTCCGAGGCCCGCTTGACCTGGTAGAGGGAGCCGCTGTACGAGCCGTAGAGCGCCCGCGTGGTGCTGTGTGCCGCGGCGCACGGAGTCCCCGCGGCGGCGTAGACGTCGCAGGGCAGGGACGAAGCGGCCTGGGCCGTGCCCGCGATGCCGACGACCCCGGCCAGGATGCCTCCGACCAGGGCCAGGACCGCGCCCACCGTCAGCAGGAGCCCTCTCAGGCGTGGGCCTGTCACACGACCTTTCACGGTGCACCTCTTCCGTCGTTGCGTTCTTCTCCCGTCCGGCAGCGCCTGCTCCGGAGGGATGAGCTTGAGTGCGCTAACAATTCGGCCCCTCAGGTGCGGTCGTTCGTCCGAGCTGTGGGGACTGGCGGTGGCCGTGAGGGTGGCCGGACTGTCCGCCGCTCTGGTTGGAGCTGCGTTGCTGACTGCGTATCAGCAGGTCAATGGTGTTGATCAGTCCGGGGACCTGGGACTCGTGCCGGTGTCGTTCTCGCGTGGTCGGCGGGTGAACGACCGGTTTCGCGACTCCGTCTTTTTACGGTGGGATGAATACGCGGTCAACACCGCCGAACAGTCAAGAGTGCGGAAACAAAAGCTGTGCAGTCTGTTTACCCAGGCGTGCCGTCATGCCCGCGGAGGCCTCGCACGGGGCTCGTACTTCCAGTTCAGAACCGTTTTTAGGACATCGTGGGCAGCCGGGAAACCGCCGGGACGGAGGGCCGGAACAGCCTTGACCCCCTCAGAATGAGTGCGCTAACAATTCGTCACGGCCCGCCGCTCCCACCGGAGAAGCAGCCCGGTCCGACATTCTGACGGCGCGTGAGGAGGGGGAGCATGGACGGTGATCGCGCACCTGTGATGACGGACGTGGCCCGGATCGCGGGCGTCTCGCAACAGACCGTCTCACGGGTCCTCAACGACCACCCGAACGTGCGGGCCGCCACCCGGGAGCGGGTGCTCGCCGCCGTCCGCGAGCTCGGCTACCGACCCAACGCCGCAGCCCGCACCCTGGCGACCCGCCGCACCCGCACCCTGGGCGTGATCAGCTTCAACACCACGCTGTACGGCCCGGCCTGCATGCTCTACGGCATCGAACAGGCGGCCAGACAGCACGAGTACTTCGTCATCGTGGCGGCCGTCGGCGCTCTCGACCGGCGTTCGGTGCTGGACGCCGTCGACCGGCTGCGGGACCAGGGCGTGGAGGGGATCGTCGTCATCGCGCCGCAGACCGCGGCGGTGGGCGCTCTGGCGAGCGTGCCGGCGGACGTGCCCCTGGTCGCCGTCGGCTGCGGCACCCACACGGCCCTGGCCTCGGTCGCCGTGGACAACGAGGCGGGTGCCGAGCTCGCCACCTCCTACCTGCTCGATCTCGGTCATCGCACGGTGCACCACCTGGTCGGGCCGCGTTCCTGGCTCGACGCGCAGGAACGCGAGGCCGGCTGGCGCGGCACCCTGGAGAAGCGGGGGGCTCCCGTGCCCGCACCGCTGGCCGGTGCCGACTGGACGGCCCGTACCGGATACGAGCACGGCCTCAGGATCGCCGCCGACCCCGAGGTCACGGCCGTGTTCTGCGCCAACGACCACCTGGCACTCGGCCTGCTGCGGGCCCTGCAACAGGCCGGGCACCGGGTGCCCGAGGACATCAGCGTCGTCGGGTTCGACGACATGCCGGAGACCGAGTACTTCGGCCCGTCGCTGACCACCGTCCGCCAGGACTTCGACGAACTCGGCCGGCGTGCCCTGCGGGCGCTGATCGAGATCGTCGGTGATCCGGACGCCGGGATCCCGGCGTCCGGCGAGACACCTCACATCGTCATACCGCCCAGTCTCGTGGTGCGGACCTCGGCGACCCGCGCCCGCCACCGAAAAGGGAGTCCGAGATGACAGCCGCCCCGTCGGCGTGACCAGGAAAGATCCGGCCGCCCCCCGACACGGCACCGACTCCCGGGTGATCACGGCCCGTTGTGGGCGACGTGCCGTACGGGGAGTCGCACACCGGCCGTGAGCGATCGGCCGTGACGTCCACCGGTCGCGACAGCTCCGCCCCGGCCCACCGCCCCGAACGGTCGGCCCCCAAGTCCTGAATCACCGTCAGGCTCCCCGAACCCGCGCGCACGCCCCGCGTCCGGCACGACCGGCCACCGCCGGCCACGACGGCGCCCACCACCACGCACCGCTCTCGAGCTGACGACCCACCTTCCGCCTGCCGACCGGTCCTCGGCCTGCCCACAGGCCGGACCGCGGACCGGTGCGCGCACCGGCCGTCCCCGAGGCACCACCTCCGCTCCCGACCGCCGACTTCCCCGGGCCGACCCTACAGGCCCGGACACGCAAGGCACCGGACAAGCCCGCACACCAGAGAACCGAAGCCCGTCCGACCACCACCCGGCACGCCACCCCGGCACGCCACCCGACACGTCCAGAAGGGCGCTGATCAACATGATCCGTAGCAGAACGTCCCGCACCGTGGTCGTCGCGACCGCTGTGATCATCTCGCTCGCCGCCGCAGGCTGCTCCAAGAACTCGGGGAGCTCCACCTCCACCGGCTCGGGCGGCTCGTCGAGCTCCGCGAGCGCCGGCTCGGCCCCGGTCAAGCTGGCCGGCTCGGTCACCTTCAACCAGACGAACCTCGCCAAGCTCGACGCGGCGCTGAAGTCCGCGCTGGCCGGCAAGGACCTCTCCAAGGTCGACATCGCGATGGTCGTGAACGTGGCCGCCGACTACTGGAAGGCCGGCCAGGTCGGCTTCCTCAAGGGCTGCTCCGACCTCGGCATCGCAAAGAGCAAGTGCACCTACTTCGCCCCGCCCAACGGCAAGCTGACCGAGCAGAACTCCGAGCTGGAGACCCTGCGTTCGCAGGGCGTCACCGGCTACTCGATCTCGGCGATCGACCCGACCTCGGCCGCGGGCACCATCCACACCGACGTCCAGAAGGGCATCAGCGTCCTCGCCATCGACTCGCCGCTGCCCGGCACCGACGCCGCCTCGCTCTACCTGGGCACCCCGAACTACACCGCCGGCTTCCAGGCGGGCACCGCGATGAAGCAGGTGCTGGGCGGCAAGGGCAAGGTCGCGATCCTGGTCGGCTCGCTCACCGCGTCCAACGCCACCCAGCGCATCCAGGGCTTCGAGGACGCGCTCAAGGGCACCCAGATCACCGTTGCCCAGAAGGTGAACGACAACCTCCAGGCCAGCACGGCGACTTCGGACGCGGAGACCATCCTTGCCAACAACCCCGACGTCAACGGCCTGTACGGCGTCTACTCCTACGACGGTCCCGCGCTGGCGCAGGCGGTGACCTCCGCGGGCAAGACGGCCTCGGTGCACATCGTCTCGGACGACTCCGACGCCCAGACACTGAAGTTCATCCAGTCCGGCGTGATCTCCGGCACCGTGGTGCAGATGCCGTACCAGCAGGGCTACACCGGCGCGTACCTCCTCGCCGCGGAGAAGGTGCTGGGCAAGGACAAGACCATGGCGCTCGTCAAGCCCTACCTGGAGAAGGACGGTTCGACCCTGAGCTCCGGCGTCGGCCTGGTCACCAAGTCCGACCTGAGCGCGTACCAGTCCCTCGAGTCGCAGCTCGGGATCGGCTGAGCATGACGGCCGCGGAGAACACCCCGAGCCGCGCGGTCACCGCGCGGCTGCGGGGGGTGCACAAGTCCTACGGACCGGTGCGCGTCCTCGACCTGCCGGAACTCGACCTCTACGCCGGTCAGGTGGTCGGCGTGGTCGGTGAGAACGGAGCCGGGAAGTCCACGCTGATGGGCACGCTGGCCGGATCGGTCCACCGGGACGGCGGCGAGATCCTGATCGACGGCGAGCCGCTCGTCGCGGGGTCGACCGAGGCGGCCGGTCAGCTCGGCATCGCCATGGTCTCCCAGGAGTTCCCGCTGGTCGGGCAGCTCTCGGTGGCGGAGAACCTGCT
>NZ_JBEYFC010000420.1:0-7936 GCF_040634175.1 Streptomyces sp. NPDC007162 | reverse complement strand
CCCTGAACGCGTTCCAGATCGCTTTCGAAGGCCGCCTGACTCCGAGCAACAACTGACCATCAACAACCAAGATCAGCCGTTAAATTGACACACCCCTGACCTGCGGTGCCTACGGTTGAGTGGGACAGGTTGGCGGTCGGTGTCCCGCTCAACCGTAGGCAGCGTGATGTTCACCCGCGGAGCCAGGCCAGTAGGCGCCGTGTAGTCGGTCGCGACGTGGTGGCTGCCGTGGCTCGGGGAGCCGACTTCGCTCTTCTGACTTGTTGGGCGAGTCGGTACTCGTCGGCATCACGGATGAGTTCTTGAGAGCGGATCTGGTGCAACTCGAAGTGCATGCCGCTCGCTCCTACTGCTGGAGCTCCGTGACGTCGGCGATGACGCAGCTGACGTTGTCGGGGCCGCCGGAGCCATTGGCGAGGGTGATGAGTTCGCGGACGGCCTGCTCGGGCTCGCTGATCTCGGAGAGCACCCGGCGGATTTCTTCGGTCGGCACGACGGTCGACAGACCGTCGGAGCAGAGCAGGTATCGATCTCCCCGCTGGGCGTCGTGGAGGCGCATGTCGGGCGTGGTATCGGCTCCTTGGCCCAGGGCCCGGACCAACAGCGACCGCTGGGGGTGGGAGGCGGCTTCTTCCGGGCTGAGGCGTCCTTCGTCGACCATCGACTGGACCATGGTGTGGTCGTGGGTGATCTGGAACAGTTCTCCGTCGCGCAGGAGGTAGACGCGGGAGTCGCCGATGTGGACGAGAGCCAGCTGCGATCCGGTCCAGAGCATCGCGGTGAGCGTCGTGCCGGTGTCATCGGGTGAAGAGCCGCTCCCGGCGGCGACGTTCACAGCCTGCTTGGCCTGTTCGATGACGTCTTCGAGGACGTTGAGGAGGCTGCCGGCTGGGATGCTGTCGGTTTCGAGGTGCTTGAGCGCGTCGATGGCGGCTGCGCTGGCGGGGGCTCCTTGGCTGCCGCAGCCGTCGGCGACGGCGAGCAGGCGGGGGCCGGCGTAGGCGGTGTCCTGGTTGCTCTCGCGGACAAGGCCCGTGTCGGACAGCGCGGCGTAACGGATTCCCAGGGGCTTGGCGGTCGGGGACATGGCGGGGTCCTTCCAGGACAGGTGGTCGATGAGGAAGGCGGCCAGGTCCCGCCGTGCGGCGGTGTCGGCCTCGACCTGGACCCAGAACGCGCGGACCTCCTGGGCTGCCGCGCCTGCATCCAGCGTGCAGACGTGCTGGATGCGGGCC
This sequence comes from Streptomyces sp. NPDC007162, assembly GCF_040634175.1. Lineage (NCBI taxonomy): Bacteria > Bacillati > Actinomycetota > Actinomycetes > Kitasatosporales > Streptomycetaceae > Streptomyces > Streptomyces sp. NPDC007162. Next base: position 6,701 of record NZ_JBEYFC010000420.1, on the reverse strand, counting down.
AGAGGCATTCCCAGGCGGCGGAGCCAGGCGACCAGCCTGGCCTGCTCCAGTTGTTCCGGTGCGTAGAGGCGGTAGCCTGTCACGGGGTCGACACGAGCGGGGGTCAGCAGACCGAGTTCGTCGTAAAGACGCAGTGCCTTCGGCGACAGCCGGGACGCCTTCGCGAACGCCCCGATGGTCAGCAACCCCATGCTCGTTCCTCCTCATGCCGAGCACGTCGCCCGGCCCCACTGATGCTGTGGGCTCCCCCAAGGTGAAGGTCAACCAAGGTCCTGCTCGGATGCGTCCAATGGTCTCGACCGATGCTGAGCTGTTCTATCTCAGGTGGGTCCGGGCATCGTGGGCCGTTGATTGCGTCTGGTCCTCACTGAGCTGCCGTGTGAGTGCCTTGAGTTCGGCGGATTCGATGGACAGCTCGATGCGAGAAGCGGTCCTGATCATCTCGATGAGAAACCACTGCCTGGCAGTGGTGCGAAGGCCCCTTTCCTGGGGCAGACGCCGATGGAACTCGGCCCTGAACAGCCTCATCTGCTCCTGCCCGGCCATCGCGAGGCTGCGCCAGTACTCAGACGCATAGAGCGACATGGCTTCGACGATCTCGGGATAGACCGCCGCGTATCGCTGTGGCTCCCAAGGGCGGACCTGGCGGTCGTTCGGCGACATCCGCCGTAGGCGTTCTGCCCGGTCGCTCAGGCGGTAGCCCCGCTGAAACAGGCTGTGCCAGAAAGCGGAGCAGTGTTCGTAGCAGGCAGCGATCACCGAAGGGCCGTAACGGTGTAGCAGCCGGTAGTGCCGTCTCTGGGCCTGGACGACTTCAGGCAGGTCGGCGAGGTCGTGCTGCCGCGCCGGGCTGTCGACGGCGCGGCCGATCCACAGACGATGGGGGATACAGACCTGGTCGTGATGCTTCGACATCCAGACCATGACGTCTTGTTGTGGATTTCCGGTCCTGCGGGCGACACAGCGGCGGCATGCCCACCGGGGAGTGAGTGCGAGGGGCCCGTTCGAGACGTTCCACGACTTGTTCTCCCAGCGGGGAATCGCGTACTGGATCGTGGTGCGGGGCTGTCCGCTGAGGACGCTGAGCTGGTCGATCGGATCCAGACGGGACGTCAGCCAGTGGGAGGGCTTCTGCAGGCGTTGGACGGGCACTGCGTTCGCCGCGGCCAGTCTGCTCAGGAACGAGGATTCTGTCTCCTGCGGGAAGGGCTTGAGCGGACGTGGCAGCGGGCGGATGACGACGGGCTCGAACCGCGCACTCATCCGGTTGCCCTGTGTGGTTCCGGTGGAGCGTCGGTTTCACTGTTGTGGTCGATGCGGACGCTCCGCAGGCTGGTCTTGGTGATGCTTTCGCTGCCGTCGAGGATGGCGGAGATGGCCGCGGCCCGGATCAGGTGGGACAGGCTTCCGATCATGCCGCCGGTTCTCTGGTGCAGGTATTTCGACTGCTTGACCAAGGTGCCGGCCTGATGGCGGTGCAGGCAGAGGGTGTTCTCCAGGGAGGCGACGAGAGCCCGCCACTCGGAGGTGAAGGGAAAGGGGCCGGTGCGGACCATGATGCAGCGACCGGCGAGCTGTTTGCCCCGGATGCCGGTGAACAGGCCGGACTTCTCGACGTTGATACCGGCATAGACGAACGTCGCGGGCAGGTGCTCTGTGAAGTACTTCAGGTGGTCGGAGAGATCCTCGCCGGCCGTGGTGGCGTGGTTGAGCAGGTGGATCTCGTCGACCAGGACCAGGTCGGTCCGGGCCTCGATCAGCACCTGGCAGACGGCGCTGGTGATGTCGATGGTGTTGTGGCGCGCGCTGATCACGGGCAGGCCGAGGAAGCGGGCGAACTCCATGGCCAGTTTGCGCGGGGAGCCTTTGGGCGGGGCGGTGATGTAGACGACCGGGATGCGGTCACCGCCCGGATAGCGCTGCCGGACACGGAGTTCGTGCGTGCGGCCCAGTTGCTTCAGCGCAGTGGTTTTCCCCGTCGTCCACTCCCCAGAGACGATCATCCCGCGCCGGGCGCCGTGCTCACGTTGGTTGAGCAGGGTCAGCAGCCGCCCCTGGTGGGCGATCTCTTTGACCGTGGACGTGCGCACGACCTGGAGTTCGGAGTGGTAGGCGATGCGGGCCTCGTCGTAGGCGTCCCGCTGTTGCGGCGGCATCGCCTGCCACTGCTGCTCGGGAAGCAGGCCGAAGACGGCCGGGTCGGCGTCGACGAAGCGTCGCCAGCCCTCCAGCCTGGTTGAGGGGTCGGTCCAGTTGTCTTGCAGGCCGCCCTCATCTCCATCCGGTTCGGCAGTGTTCACCACCACTTCTCGGCCTCCTTGCGCGCGTCGAAGATCTCCAGCGGGACGACATCGGCGAGTTCACCGTCGTCCTCGTCATCCGCAAGAACTGGCTGCGACGTCGGCAGCGGTTCGGGGGCTGGCCTTGGCCAAGCCGGTTCGCTGGTGGCCCGGGTGCGGGCGGCGACCTTGCGGTCCCGGCGGCTGCGGCGCGACGGACGGGACGACTTCACGGGTTGGCTCTCAGGGCCGTCGGCAGCGCGGTCCAGGAGGGCGACGGCGGCCTGTGCGATCTCGTCCTCGGTCGCCGGGTCGGTGCCGCGCTGGGCCAGGATGCGGCGGGCGTGGTCCCAGGCCAGTTCGCCCATCGGTGTCGGAGCGGTGCGAAGGTGCCGCCAGATCGCGGTGATCCAGCCGCCCCCGTGGTGGTTGCGCACCCAGATGCGAGAGATGTCGTAGGGGTCGTAGTGGACCTCCCAGCTCCGCTCGTTCGGACCAGTGCCGGACGGCTGGCGGCGGAACGGGTTCAACTCCGGGCTGTCGTAGGTGCGGTGGCCCCGGCGGATGCCGTAGGAGTTGATCCTCCTCCGGCAGCGGGGCAGCAACTCGATGTACTCCTCCGCGCTGAGTGCGACCGGGACATGCCCGGCCGCAGCAACCAGGGCGGCGTACTTCTCGTTCGGGCTCAACGCCTTGCCGGGCATCACCGGGTCCCTCAGCCCGTCGTGCGGCCGGTTCTGCCAGTGGATGATCCACTCCTGCAGCAGTTCCTGGAGCTGGTGGATCGTCCAGACCGCCTCCGCGGCTGGATCGGAGCCGCGGTGCTCAGTGCTGCGGCCCTTATGACCGGGGAGGTGCTGGACGAACATCGACGCCACCGACTCCAGCGTCCGCTCGATATGAGGCTTGTCCGTCGGGGTGTCGGGGTGAGCGGGCTGGAACGAGATCCCCAGTGACTGGCAGGCCGAGCGGAACGTGCCGGAGATGTAGGCCTTGCCGCGGTCGCAGACGATCGTCTCCGGTGTGATCACAGGGACGGCTGCCGCGCTGGCCAGGCGTTCGTCCAAGGCCGTGAGCGAGGCGTGCGGCAGCACCGAACGGGACATCCGCAACGCGTCCGCCCAGCCCGGCCGCATCGGCTCCGGCGTCATCGCCCGCGCCAGCAGCAACGCGGCGTCCACCGCCTTCGTCGACGGCCGCAGCACCGCCGCGGCCAGCGTGCGGGTCGCGAGGTCCACGATGCCGGTCAGCTCAACGGTGTCCGCCGTGCCGTCGTCGTGAACAACCAGCACATCCAGCGGAGTCGAGTCGATCTCCATCACCTCGCCGGGCCGGGCGGCGATGAGCTGACCGAACATGCCGTCCGGCTGCTTGGCCAACGAACGACGGGTGCGTGCCGAGCCCAGGGTGTGCCGCCCGGAGCTGACCGCCTTCAGCAGCCGGTAGAACGCCGTGCGCGACGGCAGCGGCACGACTCCGGGTCCGTGTTCGGCATCCAGGAGGCGTTCCATCCGGCGCCGCAGCACCTGCGCGGAGACCGTAGACCGGCCCGTCTGCTCGTCCACGACCTGCCGTAGGGCCTCGACCACCCGTCGGTCGGTGCGGCCTGTTCCGTCCGAGGCGGTACGCAGCCGCGGGTCGACCAGCCCCAGCACCCCCTCGTCCTCGAAACGGCGCCGCATCCTCTGAATCAGCGCCAGCGACGTGCTGTCCCCGGCCGCCGCAAGTTCGGCGGCCTTGGCCAGTTCCCGCTGCCGCAGCGACCTCACCGCCGGGTCGTACTCAGCCCGCACCGGTCCGTGCGGATCATCCAGCGGACGGCCCGTGAGCATCTCCACCAAGTGCCGCTGCCACCACTCGGCTCGCTCCACCGCCTTGGCCGGAAGCCCCTCCAGCACCCCGGCCGCCGGCACCACCGTCCGCACCGAGGCCGGTGTGACCACCTCGAAGCCCTCCGAGGACAGCAGATGGGCCAGCATCACCACGCTCGCCGACTGTGCCTCGTCGACCAGCCGGACCGCAGTTCCCTCCAGGGCGGCCACCGTGTGCAGGCGCCCATCGAACCGGACCAGGTCACCCGCTCGCAGCAGCCGCGGACGCGACGGCATCCCCGCCCCCTTCCCGCACCATGCCGAGCCTGCGAGTCCGCCGACAACAGATCGGCCTCCAGATCCACGGCCAGCACCCGGCGCCAGAGCAGGTGGAACAGCACCGGAAGCACTGCGATCTGATCACCCACCCTGCGGACCTCGGCCAGCAGCTCGCCGCCGTCGGCAAACACCTCCACCAGGCGAGCGGCGACCTCCGGGCGGTGCACCCGCGGATGCCGGTAGCCGCCCAGCCACCGCACGTTCGCCATCAGCACCGCCTCCGGCGTGCCCACCCGTTGGAAGTCCCAGCCCACCGCTCGGCAAGCCGCTGCTGTCACGGCGAACTTCGCCGCGTCATCCGGCTCGATCCGCTCGTCCGGACGCACATCCACCACCAGGCCCGTGCCGTCGGCGCGGCGGACGAAGAAGTCCGGCGTATGCCGCACCCGCTTCCCATCCGCGCTGGTCCACGACAGCCGGAACGGCTGCGAAGCCATGCCCGTCACCAGCGGATCGAAGTCGAGCAGCATCAAATGGTCGCGCTCCAGCCACGACTCATAGCCCACATGGCCGCCGCAGGTCGCCGACCAGTACCAGCCGCACCAGTTGCCCTGGCCTCGGAAAGCCGGGAAGCGGCGCTCGGGCCGAACCGACTCGAACCGCACCGGCCACAACCGGCCCAAAGGCCCCCGTTCGCGGACCCCGGCTGTGCCGACGTACTCCAGCTCGATGTCCTCCGCCGACACCTCATCCGCATCCATCCCGGGCCTCCGGTACGACGTCGACCAGCCACTTCGACCGTAGAAGCGGGGTGAACGCCGTACCTACACAAGACCGGAACACTTCAGAACTTGCCTACACATGACCGGGACCCGGTCACACATGCCTACAGAAGAGCGGGACTGCCCACGCATCGCAGAGACAGGACAACCACAAGGACAGCGGCGCGGCCATCCGGGTATGACACGGCGCACTATTGCAAGCAGGTGCTTGCAATTGTTAGCGAGGATGGGGCACGGTGGAGGCATGGCATCGCTCAACGTCGGCAATCTCGGTGAGTACCTGCGCGAACAGCGGCGCAACGCGCAGCTGTCGCTCAGGCAGCTCGCCGATGCCGCCGGGGTGTCCAATCCGTATCTCAGCCAGATCGAGCGCGGGCTGCGCAAGCCGAGCGCGGAGGTGCTCCAGCAGGTCGCCAAGGCCCTGCGGATCTCCGCCGAGACGCTGTACGTCCGCGCCGGGATCCTCGACGCCGAGCGGGATCTGAACGAGGTGGAGACCCGCGCGGTCATCCTCGCCGACCCCACTCTCGACGAGCGGCAGAAGCAGGTGCTCCTGCAGATCTACGAGTCGTTCCGAAAGGAGAACGGCTTCGGGTCGGACGACGCCGTCGACGGCGGTGCCAGGACCGAGAACGACAGCGAGAACGACAGTGCAACCGGTCCCCGGCGGACGGCCGGATGAGCCGGCCAAGCGCGCCGGCCGCCGCGCCGCGGACCACAAAACCCTCAGCCGAATTTTAATACGGGAGGACCATCACCATGGCCATCACCGACGACCTGCGCAAGACCCTCAGCGACCCGACTCCGCTCTACTTCGCCGCCGGCACCGCCGACCTGGCCCTGCAGCAGGCCAAGAAGGTCCCCGGCCTGGTCGAGCAGCTGCGCACCGAGGCCCCGGCCCGTATCGAGGCCGTGCGCAACACCGACCCGAAGGCCGTGCAGGAGAAGGCCGCCGCCCGCGCGAAGGAGGCCGGTGCCAAGGCCAAGGAGGCGCAGGCCAGCCTCCAGACCCGGGTCAACGACTTCATCGTCTCCCTCGACGGTGACCTCAAGAAGCTCGGTGAGTCCGCCCAGGACTTCGCCCTGCGCGGGGTCGGCGTGGCCGCCGAGTACGCCGTCAAGGCCCGCGAGACCTACGAGAAGGTCGCCGAGCACGGCGAGCAGGCCGTGAAGACCTGGCGCGGCGAGGCCGCCGAGGAGATCGAGGACCTCGCCATCGTCGTCGAGGGCAAGCCCGAGCCGGTCGAGACCCGGCAGGAGCCGAAGAAGGCCGACGAGCCCAAGGCCGCCGAGGCCAAGCCGGTCGCCGTGAAGAAGGCCCCGGCCGCCCCCAAGAAGGCCCCGGCCCCGCGCAAGGCCACCCCCACGGCCAAGAAGACCATCCCGCCGGCCAAGTAAGGGCCGTATCAGCGCCGTGTCAGCGCTACGAGCGGGCCGGGCACCTTGAGGGTGCCCCACAGCGGGTAGGGGGACGGTGGCCGCGTTGGGCTCGGGGGGCGGGGAGGAACGGTGGGGAGAGCCAGCTGAGGCGGGGGGGCGGCGGGGGGAGG
>NZ_JBEYFC010000419.1:0-7957 GCF_040634175.1 Streptomyces sp. NPDC007162 | reverse complement strand
GAGCTCCACGCGGGCGCCGGGGCTCGGCCGGACGTAGGGTGAGAACCGGTGGGCGCAGTCGTCGTGCGCGGCCCGCCGTGAGCCGGAGACTTCCATCGTGGCGTCGGTGTCGGTGATGGCGGTGCTCCGGCCGATCTGGGCGAGTCCCTGCAGGACGTGGTCGTGGAGATCGCGCAGCGCACGGGTGCGTTCCAGAGCCCTTCCGGCTCTTCTGCTTTCGCGTGCGGTGCGGGCGGCGGAGTCCCGGGACATGCGGTTGACCATGATCGGGATGAGTACGGCGATCCACAGCCACCCGTCGCGGGCTATGAGGTGCAGCAGTCCGTCGCGGGTGACGTCCGCGCGGTTGGCCAGCACCATGGCCGCGGGGAGCAGCGATCCCGCGAAGAACAGAACCACGCCGGTTCGGGTGCCGCGCAGGCTCGTCCACAGTCCTGCGGTACTGGTCGCGTACAGCCACAGCACGTCCCGGTAGGGCAGCAGGACGGTGTTGGCCGGCAGGAGGGCGGCAAGGACAAGGTTGGTGGCAACGGTAACGGTCAGGTCCGCGGCGAAGAAGGCGGTGGAGCGTCGGAGGCGGGCGGTCCCACGGATGGTGACGTGGACGGCGAGCAGGGCGTTGCAGCTGGTGAAGGCGGCCACGATAAGGAGGTAGGCGTGGGCTTGGCCCCCCAGGACCTCATAACCGCCAGCCAGGATGATGGGGTTGACCAGGGTGCGGTGGATGAGCGCGGCGAGGACGACCCAGTTGGTTCGGCGCCTGCTGGGTGCTGGTCTGCTGCGTCGGCGATCGGCTCGCATGGTGTTCCCCGATCAGTTGTCCCGATGGGCCGGCGGGTCATCGCTGGGACGGGTCGTTGCGTCTGCGCCGGAAGCGGGAGATGATTCCGCGTTCGTAGGCGAGCCGGGTGAGGTCAGCCTTGTTCCGGTAGCCGGTCTTGTCGCGGATACGTTCCAGGTGACGGTTGACCGTTTTGTCGCTGATCGTCAGTGCGGCGGCGATCTCGGGGGTGGTGTCGCCGCTGGCGACCATGCGCAGGATTTCCACCTCGCGTTCGGTCAGCCGTGCCGGGTCGCGCAGGAGGAAGCCGGCGACGGTGGCGGAGATGTACATGCCGCCGCCGGCGACGGACCGGGCGGCGCGGACGATCTCGTCGGGCTCGGCCTCCTTGGTGAGGTAGCCGTGGGCGCCCGCGCCGATCGCGGTCTGGACGGCAATCTCTTCGTCCGACATCGACAGGACCAGGACGCGGCAGTGCCGGTCGACCAGGAGGCGTACCGCCTCGGCGCCCTCCGGCCCGCCGCCTCGCAGATAGAGGTCGAGCAGGACGACGTCGACGTCGCGTGCCTGGAGGAGGCCGAAGGTCTCCATCGACGCGGCCGCGGTCACCAGGGTGAAGTCGGACTCTGCGTTGATGATCTGGGTGAGGCCGTAACGGGTGATGGGGTCGTCTTCGACGATGGCGACTCGGATCACTGCAGTCCATTCCTGTCTGGTGGCAGCAGGGCCATGGCATCGGCAGCCGCCCGCACTGCCGTCACAATGCGGTCGTTGCCGGCCGGGTCCTTGACGGCGATCCGCACCCACTGTCCCCTGAAGTCCGCTGAGAGGGGGGTGAGGTCACGCACGAAGACGCCGCGGTCCTCGCACAGCTGCCGCATACGGTCGGCGGTTCCTTCGCATGGGATACGCAAAAGGACGAAGTTCGCCTGTGCTTCGGTGACTTGCCAGGCGGCAAGGGCTTGGAGCCGGTCGGCCAACTGGTGGCGGGCGGTGGCGGTGGCGTGCCAGTACTGCGCATAGTGGTCAGGGTCCTGAAGGGCGCGCACGGCCGCGATCTGGCTCGGCAGGGCGACGGGCCACGGCGGTGACCAGCGTCGCAGGTCCGTGGCGAGCCGTTCCGGGGCGACGAGATAGGCGGCGCGCAGGCCGGAGAGGGCGTAGGCCTTGGACATCGTCTTGCAGACGACGATGTTGCCGCTCAACGCGGCCCTGCGTTCGAGGGATGCGCCGGACGTGCCGACGTAGTCGATATAGGCCTCGTCGACCCACACCGTGGTGCTGGGCGGTACGGACCGCAGGACGTTCCACAGTTGGTCGGCGTCGGTGTAACCGCCGGTGGGGTTGGCGGGGTTGACCAGTACCGCCAGGTCATAGTTGCGGCGCAGGGCGCGGGCGAGTTCGTCCAGGTTCAGGCTCCAGTCCTGGGCGGGGTCCAGCCGCAGGTAGTCCGTTTGAGCTCCGACGACCTTCTCGATCAAGTGGGGGTATTCCCCGTAGGTGGGGAGGGTGAGCAGCACGCGCGAGCGGGGGGTGAGCCAGCGGGCGGCAGCCTGGTACATGAGGGTGGAGGACCCGGCGCCGACCACGATGTTACGCTCAGCCACCTCGCGGGCAGCGGAGATCTGTGCAACGAGGCCGTCCGCCTGGGCCGGCGGGGAGGTATGGCACAGCCAGGGGATGTCCTCGGCCAGGGCCTGTACGACGCCGGGCGCCGGGGGAAACCAGGCGTCGAGGACGTCGGCGGTGATGATCTGGCCGCGCGTGCCGAGGCGGTCGAAGCGTGTGCCGATGGCGTCGAAGGAGCGGCCGCCGTGCAGGCAGTGCTCGGCGTGCGGGCGGAACGGTATCCCCATTTCCCAGTGGACGCTGTGCTCGAGCCGGTCGAGGATGCTCCGGTAGGCGACGTCGAACTTTGCCTCCGCCACAGCGACTTGACCGTTCATGACAACGTATTTCTGGCTTCCCGCCTGGATGTGGCGGCCCGTTGGCTCCAGACCGAGGCGGGCGTACATGCCGCGGACCTCTTCGCGCCCCATGGCCACGACACTGTAGGCGCCCTGGGTGGCCAGCCAGCGCAGCAGTGCGTACATGAGCAGGCACGCCGCTCCCGTGGCGCGGATGTCCCTGCGCACGGTCAGAGCCCGCACTTCGAACGGTCGCTCGGCATTCAGCTCGGCGGCGGCACTCTCGTCGAGGTATCGCTCGATGAACAGGCGCGGCGCCGTCGGCGGGGTGAGGCTGATGAAACCGGCGAGAGTATCGCCGTCCTGCGCGATGATGTAGAGGTTGCCGCTGTCGTCGAGGTCGGGAAGCAGACGGTCCTGGTTGGGCGGGTACTGGGCGAGTTCGTCGGCGTAGACGTCGTAGCGGAGCCGGTAGATGGCAGGGCGGTCGTACTGGGTGGCCATGCGGATGGTCAGCGGCGCAGGCATGTGCAACTCCCCTTTTCAGCCGTGGTGGTGGTGCCGGGTGTGCTCAGCAGTGTCACGGACGAGCGTGGCCGCCATGTAGGGCAGAACCACCCAATGCAGTGCGCACGGCTCAGGGGTAGCGGCGCCAGGTGTACGGGATCACGCTCACGCGCAGCCCCGCCAGGCGCAGGGGGGCCCACAGCAGGTTTTTGGCGGCGAACCACAGCGGCGACTCCAGCTCGAACCTCCGCGCCGATACAGGAAGTTCAATGTCGCGACAATATACGACACCTCCGACCCTGCGGCCCAGTTGTCCGAAGAAGTGGGAATCCTCTCCGGCTTGCACCGATTCGTCGAACCCGCCAACCGCCTCGAAGGCGCTGCGGCGGACCGCGATGAGTGCACCGATGCCCTGCGGCCGGTGGATCCGGCTGCAGAACTGCGCGTAGCGGTCGAGGACGCGGTAGCACAGTCGCACGAAGCGTTTCGCCGTCAGGGGGACGAGCCGCGGATGTACCGCGCTGACCGCGGAGTCGGAGAGGACGGCCGCGACCTGGGCAATGATCTCGGTGTCGACCTGGACATCGGCGTCCAGGAAGAGCAGGTACTCGCTGCTGCCGGACCTGCTGCCGACGTTGCGCCCCACCGCAGGACGCCCCCCGGCGACCACCAGGGCAGCTGCTGCTTCAGCGATCTGGACGGTCGTATCGTCGGAGCAGGCGTCCGCGACGATGACCTGGCCCACGTGCGGCGAGGCTCGCACCCGGCGCAGCAGATCAGGCAGCAGTCGCTCCTCGTTCCACGTCGGGATCACCACATCGAAAACGAGTGCAGGATGCGGCGGGACGGGAGCGGCGGGCACGCGCGAACCGTCACTACGGCTGGATATGTCGTTCATTTCGCAAGTACAGCACGGGCGTCGTCCCTCTCCCAGGGTCCAAACACCCAACGCGGCACCACGGACCGTACCGACACGAACCGGCTCACGAGAGGGAGCTGGCTTCCGCTGGCACCCGCATGACGTCTGCTCTCCCCCATCTCCGCGATCCTCCACCTCCCAGAGACACCCGGCTTCCCGATCCTGGGCTGCTGGCGCCCCGGATCGCATCAGATCATGGGCCGCGCTGCCCGCCGCACACCGTGAACACACTCCAAGGCCCCCTCGCCCCGCCGGACGGGCTCCAATCCTGCAGCTCCACAGAGGCGTTCGCCCCGGGGCCTACCGCACGACCCGGCGGGCTCAAGGACTTCGATCTGCTGACCTGTCTGCAGCAAGCTGAACGTATGGACTCTGGCTGCTGTTCTCACCGCCTCCTTCACTCTGTGCGGTCGGACATCAGGCCGAGTGTCGTGAAGCGCCTGCGCACCGGGGTGCGAGCGGACGAAGATGAACACCGTCGAACAGCAGGCGGGAGGCCGGCTAGTGTCCCGTGATCCTGTTCGTAGAACTTGAGGCTGGTTGGCTCGTTGAGTTGAACATGGATCTCTCCTCTGAACAGATGGCGGGAGTTGGCCGGGTCGCGGGATGTTCCGTCAGATGTGGCGCTTCGTGCGCGGATCGTGTTGTGGTCCGGCCAGGGGCGGCGGCGCAAGGACATCGCCGAGCTCGCCGGTGTGGCGCCGCTGACGGTGGACCGCTGCAAGGCCCGTTATGCCGAGCGGGGGCTTGCCGGTTTGGAGGAGAGGCGCCGTGGCGGGCCGCGTACCCAGGTGCCACCGCGCGCGGGCTCGGGTGATCGCTTCGACGAGGATGTCGCCGCCGGCGGAATCCGGCCTGTCTCACTGGTCGACGCGGACGCTGGCCGACCATCTGAAGCGGCGGGAAGGCGTGTCGTGGCATTACATCGCCCGCATCTGGCGTGAGGAGAATCTGAAGCCGCACCGCTCGGGCACCTTCAAGATCTCGAAAGACCCGGCGTTCACGGAGAAGGTCGCCGATGCCGTCGGCTTGTACCTGGCTCCGCCCGGTGGCGCGGTGGTGCTGTCGATCGACGAAAAGACGCAGGTGCAGGCCCTGGACCGGGGGCACAGCCAGTGCTGCCGGTGGCTTCGCGGCCGCCGAGAAGCGCACCCACGACTATGTGCGGCACGGCGCCACCAACCTGTTCGCCGCGCTGAATGTCACGACCGGTGAAGTGCTGGGCGAGTGCAGGCCGAACCGGAACGGCGCGACCTTCCTGGCGTTCCTGAGGAATGCCGTCAGGCCGCACGCAGGGAAGGAAATCCATGTCGTCCTGGACAACCTCTCCACGCACACCACTCCGGACGTGAAGGCGTGGCTGGCGAAGAACCCGCACGTCCACTTCCATTTCACCCCCGTCGGCTCCTCGTGGTTGAACCAGATCGAGATCTGGTTCGGGATCATCACCCGACAGGCCATTCGCCGCGGCACGTTCGCGAGCGTCAACGTCCTGGTCAAACAGATCCGCGACTACATCAACTCCTGGAACGAGAACCCGAAGCCCTTCGCCTGGACCGCCACCGCGGACGAGATCCTCGCCAGGGTCCGCCTCGTCCAAACCGTTCTCGAAGACCGAGGCTCGTGCACTTGGTGCGAGGCCTCCCTCGCCCCGGACGGTCGCCGGATGGATCCTCCGACGCCCGGAAACCCTCACCGAGCCCGAACAGCTCCAGCTCAAGACTGTCCGCGCCCACTGCCCCGAAATCGATGCCCTCACCCGGCACGTCCGGTCCTTCGCGACCAAGCTCACCGAGCGCCAGGGCGAGCGCCTGCCTGACTGGCTCGACGCCGTCCGGCAGGACGACCTGCCCAGCCTCCACACCCTCGCCGCCGACATCGACCGAGACCGGGACGCCGTCATCGCCGGACTGACCCTGGCCTGGAACTCTGGTGCCGTCAAAGGGCACGTCAACCGGATCAAGATGCTCAAGCGCCAGATGTTCGGCCGAGCCGGCTTCAAGTTGCTACGCAAGCGGGTACTACTCGCGTGAGCCAGCTGGCTGAGTTCCGGTTACTTCAGAAGCCGGAAACCGGGCTGTTGGGCCCACGCTCGGAGGAATTCCGCCGAGCCGTACGCGGCGGGCCACGGATCGGTCGTCGTTGCGACGATACCGGGAAGACCAGCCACGATTGAAACCTGATCTTCTCGCAGTTCGGCGCTGGCGACACCACCGATGACATCCATGACGGCGGCGGTCAGCAGGGCCGTGAGGAGGTGGTCGACAGGACGGTTGCAGAACGCGATGACGTCGACCGCGTGGGTGGGGGTGAAGCCGATGAGGGATTCCTGGTCGACTTCGTCGGCGTGCTCGGCCTCGAAGGTGGCCTCGTCACCGATCCCAGGCCCCATGAGAGAGACCAGGATGGGCCGACGTCCGTCTGCGCCGCCGGCATCCGTGATCCCGAGGCTCTCCGCGTGAATGTTCAGGTCGTACTCGCCGACCCGCTTCTCCTCGAACCGTGCCGAGGCACCAAGCAGGAACTCGCGGAGCCGCTGGATCTCCACGCGGGGGACGGCCTCCGCCAACTCGATCACCAACACCGGTCCACTCATGGCCCGGAGCCTAACCAGCTGGGACTATCACCCCAACCGATTACTCAACGTGGCCGCGTCACAGAAGCTGAGCCAGAATCCGAGTTTCGACGTCAATGGGGTACTTGCGCGGGCAGCAGCGGGGGGGCTCCTGCTGAAAGTGCCCTGGCTAATGCCGAGGTACACGTGATGGTGCGCGCCCTCGGCGGGCTACGGCACCGAATCTGACGGCCGGCGGCACCGTATCAGGTGGTCGAGGCAATTGCTCGGGTGACGGCCGTGATCGCCGGGGTGGGGCGGCCGGGGAGCCGCGCCACGAGAACCCGGCGGATCTCGGGAGGTGCGCCTTCGACGTGCAGCAGGCTCACCCCGGGCGGCAGCACCGGCGAGAGCCGCGAGGGCACCGTTGTCACTCCGAAGCCGCCGGCGACCAGCTGAAGCTTCGTCAGCCAGTCGCGCGCGCAGTGGACGATGTCCGGCCGTCCGGGCAGGCCGGGCCAGACGCCGAGCAGTGGCTCGGCGTTCGACGCCGGGGCGGCAATCCACGGGGCGTCGATCAGTTCGTCGACGTGCACCGCGGTGCGGCCGGCGAACTCTCCGGTCGAAGGCACCGCCACGACCAGTTCGGTGTCCGTAACGGTCTCGACGTGCAGGCGCGGCGACTCGCCGTCCAAAGGCCGGTGGGGCGGGCGGGACGTCAGCACGGCAAGGTCGATCGAGCCCGCGCGCAGTGCCCGGACCAGGGAGGGCGTGGTGCCCTCGGTAGTCGTGACCGTGATCTGCGGGTCGGTCGCCGCGAGGCGGGTGAGTGAGAGAGGCAGGATGGCCGCGCCCGCGCTCAGGAACAGTCCGAGCCGCACCAGTTCGGTACGCGAGACGGTGCCGGTGAGGTCGCGCTCGGCCGCCGTCAGACAGTCCAGGATCGTGCGGGCGTGGCGCAGCAGAGTCAGACCCGCGGGCGTGAGCCGCACTCCGTCAGGGCGGCGTTCGAACAGGGCGGTGCCCGCGCTTCGTTCGAGGGCGGCGGCCTGGCGTGAGACCGCCGACTGTGTGTAGCCGAGCCGGGTGGCTGCTGCGGTGAAGCTGCCGGACTCGGCGATCTGCCGCAGGACCCGTAGGCCTGTGCTGGAGATGTCCATGCGGGATACGCATACCACAGATTGACTCCTCCGGGCCGTACCCGGTGGCGACCAGCTGCACGGCGGCATCGGCGGGACTGCTCGGGCGGGCAGCAGTTCTGACGCAGTTCGGCGCCCCGCTCACGGTGC
>NZ_JBEYFC010000418.1:0-7971 GCF_040634175.1 Streptomyces sp. NPDC007162 | reverse complement strand
AGGTGCCGGACGAAGTACGACTCCTCCTCGGGATCGTTCGTCCACACGGACGAACTCGAACGCCCGGTCCACCGAGCGTCCGAGTTCGTGCACGAGCAGCAGATGGGCCAGCCCGCCGTCGGCGAACTCCGCGTCCCGCAGCGCCAGCCGGATCCCGTACAGGGCGTCGTCGGCGAGCCGGCGCGCCTCGGCCGGGGAGGTCCCGGTCGTGGCGAGCGGGTTCCAGGCGCCCGCCGCGGCGTCGGCCGACCGGTCCTCGACGGCGTCCAGCAGGTGCGCGAGCCGGCCGAAGAGCCGGCCGGCCTCGGCGAGCGGTGCGGTGTTACCCGGACGGCCGGCCAGTACGGCGGTGTGCGCGAAGGCCGCGGCGGTGGCCGTCTCGGTCGGTTCGGTGACCGTCAGCAGCGGCGTGCCCGGCCCCGCGAGCGCCTCGACGGCGAGTTGCCGGTCGACGGCGTCGACCAGGACCGCGGTGTCGAACCCGACGGCCGCGCCGCCCCGGGCCCCGGCCCGTCCCCAGTCGGCGGCGACCCGGCGGGCGACCGCCGCGACCGGCCGGCGTGCCAGCAGCCCGTCCCGGTCGGCGACATGGTCACGCACCTTGGCCGAGGCGAGCACCAAAGAGACCGCGGCGGCGAGCCGCGCGCCCTCGCCGCGCGCCACCGAGGCGGTCCGCATCCCGCGCAGCGGGCACGGTCCCGCCGTGCGCCGGCCGTCGGCGGGCCGCTCCGCCTGAGCCTCCGTCAAAACGGATATGAGCAGCCCGTCGTAGTTCGTGACGACGCGTGCGAACTGTCCGTGGTCGCCGCGGAGTGCGAGACACAGCCCGCACAGGTGCGCCTGCCATTGCGCGCGGAACCTGTCCCCGAGTCGATGACCACATGGTCTGACCATCCCGAACATGCGCGCATACCCCCCGTGCCGATTCACCCTGACGCACTGTTCATCACCCATACGCCCGGAACAATCATATTTCACTCTCAGTCAGCATGGGTGTGAGTCACGGCCCTTGGGGCACTTGGGCTCTCGACGTATTGGCTCTGCACCAGTACCGTCACAAACCCCCCGTGCGGCGTCTATCCACTTGGCGCACCATCCGCATCATGGACGACCATAGGGATGCGGAAGCAAGCAAGACCGCTGTGAGAGGAGGCGTCCATGGGATCGGTACGCAAGGCGAGTGCCTGGCTTGGCCTCGTCGACGACAACGATGACGAGCGCTACTACGACGACGACTACTCCGAAGGGACCGAGCAGCCCGGGGACGCCTGGGTCACCGACCCCCGGGTCAAGGTGGCCTCGGACACCGCCGAGGAGAAGGGCCGCCGGATCGGCACGGTCACCCCGGACAGCTTCCGGGACGCCCGCGCGATCGGCGAGCTGTTCCGTGAGGGCGTGCCGGTCATCGTGAACCTCACGGCCATGGAATCGGGCGACGCCAAACGGGTCGTCGACTTCGCGGCCGGACTGATCTTCGGCCTGCGCGGCTCGATCGAGCGGGTGTCCAACCGGGTCTTCCTGCTGACCCCCGCCCACACCGAGATCGTCAGCGGCGAACCGGCCGCGCGCCGCGAGGACGGCTTCTACAACCAGAGCTGAGGCAGGGCCGCTCGCCGGCCCTGCCCCCGCGCAGGGGTCACCGGAAGGCGTCGAGCCCGGTGAGCGCCTTGCCCAGCACCAACTGGTGCATCTCGACGGTGCCTTCGTAGGTGAGCACCGACTCCAGGTTCGTCGCGTGCCGCATCACGGGATACTCCAGCGAGATCCCGTTCGCCCCGAGAATCGTCCGCGCCGTACGGCAGATCTCGATCGCCTCCCGTACGTTGTTGAGCTTGCCGAAGCTGACCTGCTCGGGACGCAGGCGGCCGGCGTCCATCCGCCGCCCCAGATGATGGGCGAGCAGGATCCCCTTGTGCAGTTCGACCGCCATGTCGGCGAGTTTGGCCTGGGTGAGCTGGAAACCCCCGATGGGCCGACCGAACTGCTCCCGGGACTTCGCGTAGTCGACGGCGGCCTCGAAGCAGCTGCGCGCCGCGCCCATGGCCCCCCACACGATCCCGTACCGGGCGTGCGACAGGCAGCTGAGCGGCCCCTTGAGCCCGGTGACCTCCGGCAGCACCGCGTCCGCCGGCAGCCGTACGTCGTCGAGGACCAGCTCACTGGTGACACTGGCCCGCAGCGACCACTTGTGCTTGATCTCGGGCGCCGAGAACCCGGGCGTGTCCGTGGGCACGACGAACCCCCGGATCCCGTTGTCGCTCTGCGCCCATACGACGGCCACCCCGGCCACCGACCCGTTGGTGATCCACATCTTGCGGCCGTTGAGCACCCAGTCGCCGCCGGCGTCGCGCTTGGCGTACGTCCGCATGGCGGCCGGGTCGGACCCGTGATCCGGCTCGGTGAGCCCGAAGCAGCCGATGACGTCGCCCGCCGCCATGTCCGGCAGCCACCGCTGCTTCTGCGCCTCGCTCCCGAACCGGTGGACGGCGTACATGGCGAGCGAACCCTGCACGGACACCAGCGACCGGATCCCCGAGTCGGCGGCCTCCAGCTCCAGACAGGCGAGCCCGTACTGCACGGCGGAGGCGCCGGCACAGCCGTACCCACTGAGCGACATCCCGAGCGCCCCGACGGACCCCAGCTCCTTGGCGAGCTCCCTGATCCCGGGCAGCTCCCCGCTCTCGTACCACTCGGCGACGAAGGGCAGCACCCGATCCGCCGCCCACCTCCGCACGGTCTCCCGCACGGCGAGGTCCTCCGGCTCCAGAAGATCGTCGAGCCCGAGCGGATCCCCGGCGTCGAACGGAGGCAACTTCACGGACGCGGACATGTGAACCCTCCCGAAAACTAGCACCGCTAGTTACGACAGGCTACCCCGCCGCCCGCCGTCGCGGGCGGTGCGCTACGCCGAGACGCGCGAGCGGGCCGGTTCCCTGGGGGCCGGGACCTCCACCGGAGCATCCTCGCACTGCATGACCCGCGGCAGCCGCAGTGCCATCACCGCGCCCAGGAGCAGCAGACCCGCGCTCACCAGGAGGGTCACGTGCAGGCCGTGCACGAAGGAGTCGCGGGCCGCCCGGCGCAGGGCCGCGCCCGCCGGTCCGCCGAGGCGCCCGGCGACGTCGTACGCCTCGCCCAGCGAATGCCCCGCCGCGGCCGAGGCCGACTCCGGCACGCCCGGCACGGCGGCGAGGCCGGGCGCGTACGCCGCGTTCATCACGCTGCCGAGCAGCGCGATCCCGATTCCGGCCCCCAGCTGGTACGACGTCTCGCCGATCGCCGCCGCGCCGCCCGCCTGAGCGGCCGGGGCCTCGCTCAGCATCGACTCGTACGCCCCGAAAAGGGTGGTCTCCAGGCCGAAGCCGAGGAGCACGAAACCGAGGAGCAGCAGGCCTGCGTTGTCGACCCCGCCCATCGCCGTCAGCGTCAGCACCGCGGCCGCGGTCAGGAAGAACCCGAAGCACACCATCCGGCGCGGCCCGAAGCGCCGCAGCATCCGCGCCCCGGCCAGCCCCGCCGCCATCGCGGCGAGCGTCAGCGGCAGCAGGCGCAGCCCCGTCCGCAGCGGGGACAGGCCGAGGACCAGTTGCAGGTACTGCGCGGCGATCAGTTCGAGGCCCACCAGAGCGAGCATCGCCAGCACGATGCAGCACACGGCCGTACTGAACGCGGGCCGCGCGAACATCTTCAGGTCCACCAGCGGGAACGCGCGGCGTCTCTGCCGTCGCACGAAGAGGACCAGCAGGAGCGCGCCGAGCAGGAGCGGCGCCAGCGTGAGCACGCTGGCGGCCGGTTCGCCGCCACCCAGGCGCTTGACCGAGAACACCACGCCGAACAGGCCGGCCGCCGCCATCAGGGCGCCGATCACGTCCCAGGGGCCGTCGCGGTCGCCGCGGGACTCCGGGAGCAGAAGTCGCCCCACCGGGAGGCTGACCAGCATCAACGGGATGTTGACCAGGAAGACGGAGCCCCACCAGAAGTGCTCCAGGAGGAAGCCTCCGAGGAGCGGGCCGACGGCCGCGCCGACCGCCGCCACCGCGCTCCAGACACCGATGGCCAGGGCCCGTTCCCGGCGGTCGGGGAAGACCTGCCGGAGGATCGACAGCGTCGCGGGCATGATCATCGCGCCGCCCGCGCCGAGCAGCGCCCGCGCGAGGATCAGCGTCTCGGCGCTCGGCGCGAGGGCCGCCGCCGCGGAGGCGACGCCGAACAGGGCGTATCCGAGGAGGAGCACGCGCCGCCGGCCCACGCGGTCGCCGAGCGTGCCGAACAGGATCAGCAGCGAGGCGCAGACCAGCGGGTAGACGTCGACGATCCAGAGCAGCTGCATCGCACCGGGCTTGAGGTCCTCGGTGACGGCGGGCACCGCGACGTGCAGCACGGTCGCGTCGAGCGCGACGAGCAGCAGGCTGACGCACAGGACGACGAGGACGACCCAGCGGTTGGCACCGGCTCCGGATCCGGGCGCCCGCCGGCGCGGCCGTACGGCAGCCGTGGTCGTCCCGGACATGTACGTACCTCCCAGATGATCCCTCGCGTGCGGCGGATCGGCGGGGCGGGGACTCCCCGTCGTACGGCCGGAGAGGAGCGGGGTCTCCGGCCCGCGCAGACGAACGCGAGTGACACGTCAGCGTACGCGAGTTCGTTCCCCGGGCACGTGGCGGACCTCTCACACTCCTCGTCGAACCTGTGTGGTGTACGCCACTGGCCCTGCCGCGCGCCACGCCCCGCCGGGCCCCGCGGTTCCCCGCCCCGTCGATAATCGACTCCGTGACCGATCTTGAGAGGCCCGTGGCGGCACCGCGCGCCCCGGCCCTGCGCCGGGCGGCCCCCGCCCTGCTCGGGTACGCGGCCGTGCGCGCCCTGGGCCTGCTCACGCTGGCCGCATGGAGCGCGGCGCGCGGCAAGAGCGCGTACACGTTGTTGACGTCACGCTGGGACTCGCTGTGGTACACGCGGGTCGCCGAACAGGGTTACGGCTACGAGGTGCGGCTGCCGAACGGCGACGTCCACTCGAACCTGGCGTTCTTCCCGCTGCTGCCCTGGCTGGAGCGGGCGCTGCACGCGCTCACCCCCCTCTCGTACCCCGGCGCGGGCTTCACCGTCAGCCTGCTCGCCTCGCTCGCGGCGGCCTGGGGGGTCTTCGCGGTGACGGACCTCGTGCACGGGCGCCGGGTGGGGGTCTGCGCGGTGCTGCTGTGGGCGGTGCTGCCCGTCGGGATCGTGCAGTCGATGGCGTACAGCGAGTCGCTGTTCACGGCCCTGGCGGCGTGGTCGCTGTACGCCGTGCTGACCGGTCGCTGGCCGACCGCGGGCGTACTGGCCGCGCTGGCGGGGCTGACCCGGCCGGTGGGGCTCGCCGTGGTGGCGGCGGTGTGGACGGCCGGGGTGGTCTCGTTCGTGCGGGATCGGAGCGGGGGCGCGCGGGACCAGGGCGTGGGAGATGCTCACGGCGTACGCGAGGGGGAACGCGCCCCCGAGGGGCCCAGCGCCGCGCACGCCCGGCGCGTTCCGCTGACAACGGGCGCCCCTCCCTGGCGCCGCGCCCTCGGCATGCTCCTCGCTCCTCTCGGCACCGCCTCCTATGTCCTGTGGGTGGGCCACCGCACCGGCAACGGTCCGCTCGGTTACCTGGACGTCCAGGCCGGCTGGCGCAACGGGTTCGACGGCGGCTATGCGTTCGCCCGCTTCGTGGCCGACAAGTTCACGTCAATTCCGTCCGCTTCGGCGGGAGTGGGTTTGATCGTCGGCGTCTGCCTGCTGCTGTGGCTTTACCTGACCGGCGTCCGCCAGCGCCAGCCCCTCGCGCTGCTGGTCTACACGGGTGTCGTCCTCGCGCTGGCGCTGTGCGCGTCGAGCTACTTCGGGTCCAAGCCACGACTGCTGATGCCGGCCTTCCCCGTGCTGCTGCCGCTCGCCCGGTCCCTCGCGCGGCTGCGCACCGGCAGATCGGCGCTGGTCACGGCCGGTGTCGCGGTGGCCACGGCGATGTATGGCGCGTTCTGGCTGAACGGCTCGGGACCTCCATGATCATTTCCTTCGACCCGATGAGCAGCCGGAGAATTCCACCCCATGCTCCGGTTAACGAATTCATAAGTGCCATAAAACGGCGACCCGGAATGATCAAAGGAATTGAAGGACGGACACGCCGAGGATTACGGAATCCTTAGAATTCGGAGACCTCCTGAGAGGTTTCCCACATCACATCGTCATCACAAAGCCGCTGTTTCGACCGGGAACAGAGCTCACTCGCTGTAACGTCGATTGGGTGCGTACCGAACGAAACCTCACCCGTCTGGACCGGGTGTTCGCCAGGCTGGACCGTGAGCCGGAACGGCCGGCCCACATTGACGTGCCGAAGATGAGCCGGCACCGGGTCGTGTTGTTCACCGCGACCCTGGCCTTCTACCTGGCGATCGTGTGGGCCGTCGTGATCACGTCGTGGCTGGTCCGGCTCGACTGGCAGGTCATGTTCTTCCGGCCGTACCAGCAGTGGGCGGCGATCCACTGGTTCGTCGACTACTACGTGGTCCTCGGCCAGCGCGGCCCCACCGCCGTGATGGTCGCGGCCTGGCTCGGCTGGCGCTCCTGGCGGCAGCACACGATCCGCCCGCTGCTGACGCTCGGTGCCTCACTGCTGCTGCTCAACATCACGGTGGGCGCCGCCAAGCTCGGCATGGGGCGCCTCGGTCCGCACTACGCGACCGTCATCGGCTCGAACGAGATGGGCCTGGGCGGCGATATATTTCCCAGCGGCCACACCGCCAACGCGGTGGTGACGTGGGGAATTCTGGCGTATCTGGCCTCCACCCCGAGGGCCCGCCGCTGGCTGTCCGCGGTCTCCGCGGTGACCTCCCTCGGCGTCGGCATGTCCACCGTCTACCTCGGTACGCACTGGCTGAGCGACGTGTTGCTGGGCTGGGCCGCCGGACTGCTGATCCTGCTGGCACTGCCGTGGTGCGAGCCGTTCATCGCCCGCGCCGAGACCTGGATCCTCGACCTGCGCGACCGCTGGCGCTCCCGCCGTGGCGTCC
This sequence comes from Streptomyces sp. NPDC007162, assembly GCF_040634175.1. NCBI lineage: Bacteria > Bacillati > Actinomycetota > Actinomycetes > Kitasatosporales > Streptomycetaceae > Streptomyces > Streptomyces sp. NPDC007162. The sequence continues at coordinate 937 of NZ_JBEYFC010000418.1, read as the reverse complement.
CGGCACCCGCGCCCGTCCCGGTCCCCGTGGTCCTCAAGCCGCGTCCCGCGCCCGTCGAGCAGACGGCACCCGAGCGCGAGCCGGTCGCCTCGGGCCGTGCGCCGAGGACCCCGATCCATCTGGCGCCGGGCCCGCACACGGCCCGCTCGGAGCGCAGCCCGGTGACCCCGGCGGGCAGCCGCCGCCCGCAGCACCCCGAGCGTCCGCCGCGCGGCACTCCGGCCCAGACGGCCCGCCCGCTGACGGGCGGCTGACCACACCGCGGCGGGGGCCCGGTACGCAGGGACCCGCCCCGCCGTACGGTCAGCCCTTCCAGGCGCGCGCCACGACCCCGTCCCGCACCTCGAAGTTGAGCCTTCCCGCCCGGTACTCCATGGTGATGATCGCGCCGGGCGGAAGCGCGCGCACCGTGGACCAGCCCCGCCGCCGGGCCCGCTGTTCCGCTTCGCCCGCGTCCAGGCCTACGTACTCCTGCGTGCTGTCCTGGGGCTCCTCGCGCGGAGCGGGATTCGGTGCCATGCGGTCACGCTATCCCGAGTCCGGGGCCGGTCACACTTCTGTCACAGAATCACGGCACGCGTTTGTGTCGTACCGGGTCACCCGTACGAGCCGTTCCGTACGCCTTCCGGGCGCATTCGAACGCAATTCCCCACTGTCGGCGGAGTCTTCCGAATAGCCGCCGGAAAGAACAGGAACCGGCGACCCGGGGAGCTGCCCGAGCCCATTTCATTCCGAATCCACGGGCCGCGAGGGCAGCTGACACCGCATAAGAGTTTCACCGCTTCACCACAGAGCCCCCTACGGCGGCGGACCGTCGGGGGCCGCGGCTTCGCGAACTCCGCGGTCGCCGTCCCCGCGTGAATCCCCGTCACCTCGGGATCCGGCGCCCCGTTTCGGAACATGCACATGCCGCCCCGGAACGCGCCTCGCCCCGCCC
>NZ_JBEYFC010000417.1:0-7980 GCF_040634175.1 Streptomyces sp. NPDC007162 | reverse complement strand
GTTGGTGGGGCGTGAGCATCAGTGCTCCGTAAGTTGTTAGGCGGCCCGGGAGGGCCGGATGTGGCTGATCGGTGCTTGCCTTCCGTGGCTCCCGAGGAGTGGCCGTCCGGCTCTCCTGGGCGCCCTGGCCACTGATTGAAATGCGCGGATTAGTCGCTGTTTACGGAGCTGATGGCGGGGTGTCCCTCGGGCCGATGGAATGCTGTTCGGAACGAGGAGGGGCGGGTGGACCAGCGGCGCGATCGGCTGTGGGCCGGCATCGACGCAGGTAAGGGCCATCACTGGGCCGCGGTCGTCGACGAGACCGGTGCAACAGTGTGGTCGAAGAAGATCGATAACGACGAGTCCGCGATCCTTGGCGCAGTCGGCGAGATCCTGGACCTTGCCGACGACGTCAGCTGGGCCGTGGACATCTCCGGCACCGCTTCCGCGTTGCTGCTGGCCCTGCTCGCCGCCCACGGCCAAGAGGCCGTCTACGTGCCGGGCAGAACGGTCAACCGCATGTCCGGTGCCTACCGGGGCGAAGCCAAGACCGACGCCCGCGACGCCTACGTCATCGCTGAAACCGCTCGCCACCGCCGGGATTTCACCGCCATCGCGGTGCCCGCCCAGCTCGCCGCCGAACTGGCCTTGCTGACAGCCCACCGATCCGACCTGGTCGCCGACCGGGTGCGGATGATCAACCGGCTGCGGGACGTGCTGACCGGCATCTTCCCCGCGTTGGAGCGGGCCTTCGACTACTCGTCGCACAAGGGCGCGCTGGTGCTGCTGACCGGCTACCAGACCCCGGCCGCGATCCGCCGCCGTGGTCGGGCACGGCTCACCGCCTGGCTGGCCCACCGCAGTGTGCGCGGCGCGGACGCCGTGGCCACCACCGCCTTGGAGGCCGCCGAGGATCAGCACACCTCGCTGCCTGGCGAAGACATAGCTGCCCAGATCGTCGCCGACCTGGCGGCTCAGATCCTGGCGTTGGACGACCGGGTCAAGCGCCTCGACAAGCAGATCCGCGAAGCTTTCCGGACGCATCCTCAAGCCGAGATCATTGAGTCGCTGCCTGGCATGGGGCCGATCCTGGGAGCCGAATTCGTCGTTGCCGCCGGCGACATCGCGTCGTTCGCCGACGCCGGGAACCTCGCCTCCGCAGCCGGCCTGGTGCCCGTCCCACGGGACTCCGGGCGCCGGACCGGCAACCTCCACCGGCCCAAGCGCTACAGCCGCCGCCTGCGCCGGGTGTTCTATCTGTCGGCACAGACCAGCATCATCCGTGAGGGACCCAACCGGGACTTCTACCTCAAGAAACGCGGCGAGGGGCTCAAGCACGTCCAGGCCATCATCGCCCTGGCTCGACGGCGCGTCGACGTGATGTGGGCACTCCTGCGCGACAACAGAGTCTTCACCCCCGCCCCGCCGGTCGCGCAGGCGGCTTGACTCAGTCATTGAAACTCCTCGTCGAGCTGGCGGCAGTGCCTCGAATGTGGGTACGTTAAGAGGTACGTTCGTACCCTGTCAATTACCGGAAAGAGGCAAGAAGAAGGCCGCCCCCTGGTGATTCGTCGTAGGTGGCAGCGTCGACCGACGAGAACTGGCCGCTGTCGACGTCGGTGTGCCGGGCATGCGCACGAGCAGCGTCGGCGTTTGCTGATCCCGGCATCCGGCGACACCGTCCTCTTCGAATCGCATAAATGTTCGATGCTGGTCTAGGGTGGTGTCATCACCCCGGAGGGGCCGGAGTGGCAATGCGGGACAGGGGGCAGTCAGTGGCGAGGTGGTCCAGGTGCGCGGTTTTACGCATCTGCACGCCGTTTCCGGGTTCTCCCTGCGGTACGGCGCCTCGCACCCCGAGCAGCTTGCGGAGCAGACCGCCGCGCGGGGGATGGACGCGGTCGCTCTGACCGATCGGGACACCCTCGGCGGGACTGTTCGTTTCGCCAAGGCCGCAGGTCGGGCCGGTGTCCGTCCCCTGTTCGGAGTGGATCTCGCGGTGGAGGCGCCTCCCGAAGCGGCTGGACGCACGGAACGGCGACGCGCACCGGCTCGTGGCGGCGCCTTCGTCGACGAGTCGGCCCAGCGCGTGGTTTTCCTTGCGCGGGACGGTGCCCGCGGCTGGGCCGAGCTGTGCCGGCTGGTGAGCTCGGCGCATGCGGAGACCGAGAAGGACCGACGCCCCCTGCTGCCCTGGGACGCCCTCGGTGGGGACCATCTCACCGTGCTGCTCGGCCCCGCCTCGGACGTCGGCCGCGCCCTGGCCGCTGGGCGACCGGACCGCGCCGCCCAGCTGCTCGCGCCCTGGCGGGAGCGGTATGGGGACGCGGCGCTGCGCATCGAGGTCGTCTGCCATGGCCGCAGTGGCACCGGCTCCGGTTCGCTGCGGCTGGCGGCCCGCGCCCTCGGCTTCGCCGCCGACCAGAGGATCGCGCCCGTCCTGAGCAACGCCGTGCGGTATGCCGACCCCGGCCAGGGCCCGGTCGCGGATGTCCTGGATTCCGCGCGCCGTCTGGTGCCGATCGACACGCGCGGCGAGCGCGATTGTGGCGAGCGGTGGCTCAAGCCGCCAACGGACATGGCGCGCATCGCCGAGCAGGTTGCCGAGGCCGCCGGATACCGGGCGAACACTGCCCGCCGGTTGCTTGAGGTCACCGAGGAGGCCGCCGCGGCGTGCCGTGTCGACCCCGAGGACGACCTGGGGCTCGGCCGGGTGCACTTTCCCGAACCGGAACTCGTCGGCGCCCGCCGGCGGACCCCCGACCGGGTGCTGCGTTCGACGTGTGCCGCCGCCATGCTGCGGCACCGCTACGACCGTGATCGCCGCCACTGGGAGCGGCTCGAAGACGAGCTGCGCCTGATCGAGAAACTGGGGTACGCCTCGTACTTCCTCACCGTCGCCCAGGTCGTCACCGACACCCGTGAACTCGGTATCCGGGTCGCCGCCCGCGGCTCCGGCGCGGGTTCCCTGGTCAACCATCTCCTCGGGATCGCCACCGCCGATCCCGTCGAGCACGGTCTGCTCATGGAGAGGTTCCTGTCCGACCGGCGCACGGAACTGCCCGACATCGACATCGACGTGGAGTCCGCCCGCCGTCTGGAGGTCTACCGGGCGATCATCGACCGCTTCGGCACGGAGCGGGTGGCCACCGTGTCCATGCCGGAGACCTACCGGGTGCGGCACGCCGTACGCGATGTCGGCCTTGCCCTCGGCCTGGACCCAGCTGAGGTGGACCGACTTGCAAAATCGTTTCCTCATATCCGGGCCCGGGACGCCCGCGCCGCTCTGCGGGAACTACCGGAACTGCGCGGCATCGACCCGGAGTCGTACGGCCCGCACATGTGGGACCTGGTCGAGGCTCTGGATGCGCTCCCACGAGGCATCGCCATGCACCCGTGCGGCGTGCTGCTCTCCGACGCGACCCTGCTGCACCGCACCCCGGTCATGCCGACCAGTGGCGAGGGCTTCCCCATGTCCCAGTTCGACAAGGAGGACGTGGAGGATCTCGGCCTGCTCAAGCTCGACGTACTCGGCGTACGCATGCAGTCCGCCATGGCGCACGCCGTCGCCGAGATCGAGCGGAACACCGGGGAGCGTATCGACCTGGACGACGCCACCCAGGTGCCGCCGGACGACCCGAAGACGTTCCAGCTGATCAAGTCCTCGCAGACCCTGGGCTGCTTCCAGACCGAGTCACCCGGCCAGCGCGACCTCATCGCCCGATTGCAGCCCGAAACCTTCCACGACCTCGTCGTCGACATCTCGCTGTTCAGACCAGGACCTGTTGCGGCCAACATGGTCGATCCGTTCATCAAATCCAGGCACGGGCGCCAGGCGCCCCGCTGTCCGCACCCCGACCTGGAGCCCGCGCTGCGGGAGACGTACGGCGTCGTGGTCTTCCACGAACAGATCATCCGGATCCTGTCTGTCATGACCGGCTGCACCCCGGCCTTCGGTGACTACACGCGGCGGGCGCTGTCGAACGCCGACCAGCTCGGACGAGTACGGGCATGGTTCGCGCAGGAGGCCCGCAGACGGGGATACGAGGAGGAGGTCGTCGAGCGGACCTGGGAGATAGTCGAGGCATTCGGGGCGTACGGCTTCTGCAAAGCGCACGCAGTGGCCTTCGCGGTGCCCTCGTACCAGTCGGCGTGGCTGAAAGCTCATCATCCGGCAGCCTTCTACGCAGGGCTCCTTACACACGACCCGGGGATGTATCCGAAACGACTGCTGCTCGCGGATGCCAGGCGGCGGGGCGTGCCGATTCTGCCGCTGGATGTAAATGCGTCGGACGCCGCCTATCGAATCGAACTGGTGTCCGATATGGAGAGTGGTCGCCCCGTCCGCGGGATCCGGCTCGCTCTATGTGACGTGCGCGGGATGAGTGAGAGCGAGGCGGCGCGAATCGTCGCAGGGCGCCCCTACAGCTCGCTCCAGGACTTCGCTTCCCGGGCCCGGCCATCCCGGCCCGTCGCCGAACGCCTCGCCCAGGTCGGTGCGTTGGACACCTTCGGCCGCAACCGCCGCGACTTGCTGCTGCACCTCGCCGAGCTGCATCGCAGCCAGCGGAGCTCTGCGCAGGGCCAGCTGACGCTGGGGGAGGTTGACACGGCCCGCAGTGCGGTCGCCCCCGCCGGCCTGCCCGACCTGGACGACGCTGAACGACTCGGAGCCGAGCTCGGGGTGCTCGGCATGGACACCTCCCGCCATCTCATGGGCGACCACCGGGAGTTGCTGGAAGAACTCGGAGTCGTCTCCGCGAAACGGCTGAAGGACCTGCCGCACGGCCAGGTGGTGCTGGTCGCCGGCGCGAAAGGAGCCGTTCAGACCCCGCCGGTCCGCTCCGGCAAACGCGTCATCTTCACCACGCTCGACGACACGACAGGGCTGGTGGACTGCGCGTTCTTTGAGGACAGCCACGAAGCCTGCGCCCACACCGTGTTCCACTCCTGGCTGCTGCTCGTGCGCGGAGTGGTGCAGCGCCGTGGCGGAGGCAGCGGGAAGGCGCTGTCGGTGACCGGCTCCGCCGCCTGGGATCTCGCCGAACTGGCCGGGCTGCGTCGCGAAGACGGCCTCTCGGCGGTGACGGAACGACTCACCCAGGCCGATTCACCACCAGGCAGAGCCGCGGGCAGCCGCAGCCTCCACCTGGAAACCGGTTACGCACTGCATCCCTGGGCGGATCTGCAGCCGCCCGGTGAGTCCGTCAAACAGAGCCGCAAGCTGTGGCACCAGAGCCCCGGGAGCGCAGGATGAACATCCTTTACATCCACTTCCATGACCTGCGGGACGAGCAGCTCTACAGCCGTCTTCTCACCCTGCTGGCCGAGTACACCCCCCTGGTGCAGGCACTGCCACCGGATGCCGCGCTGGCCGATGTCTCCGGCAGCCTGCGCTACTTCGGTGCGGACGCCACGGCACTGGCCGAGCGCATCCGGGCGCGCACCGGTGGGCTGTACGGGCTCCGTTCGACAGTCGGCGTCGCTGCGAACCCGCTGCTCGCCCGCATGGTCGCGGTCGACGGCCCGCCCTCGGCAGTCCGTACCTTGCCCGACGACATCGACACAGTCACCGCCTTCCTCGCGCAGAAACCCACCGCCGCTCTGCAGGGCGTGGGACCGGTGACCGCCCGGACCCTGTCCTCGTACGGCTTGGACAGCGTCGGCAGGATCGCCGCCGCACCACTCGGCACGCTGCAGCGCATCCTGGGCGCCACCGCCGGACGCCACCTCCACGACGCGGCCCGCGGCCTCGATCCCACTCCAGTGATCCCCTCAGCCCCGCCCCGCTCGATGAGCGTCGAACACCACTTCACCCAGGACGAGTTGGGCCGGAACCGACAGCGCGCCGCCCTGCTCGCGCTCACCGACCGCCTCGGCCTACGGCTGCGCGGCGAGTCCCAGGCGGCCTGTGCTCTCACTCTCACCATCCGCTACGCAGACCGCTCGACGACAACTCGCACCCGCAGGCTGCCCGAACCCACTGCCCACACGCGCTCTCTGACAGCACTCGCCTACGACCTCCACGACCGACTCGCTCTTCAGCGCGCCCGCGTCCGCACGATCTCCCTGCGGGCGGAGAACCTGATCGCCGCCGAACGGGCCTCCCGCCAACTGCTCTTCGAGCCGACCGATGAGAAAGCCCGCCGCCTCGAGGCCGCCGCCGATCGCGCCCGAGACCGGTTCGGTACGGAGGCGGTGCAGCCGGCAGGAGCGGCGGCGATCCGTGTCGCCTGATCAGACGCTTCCCGAGAGCGGTAGCACTCTCAAGGCGGTCGGTCTGATCGGGCCTTATCGGTACCACCGCGGTGTAAGGGCACGCAGGTGTGCCCGGACGGCATCGATGTACGCATTTTCGAGGGGCTGCAGCGCACTGAGATCGATCACGGTCGGCGGGATGTCCACAGCAGCGCCGGGCTCGCGGGCAACCGGATGATGGCGGCGATGGCGGCCGGCGCGTCCGCGCCGGGGGAAGCCACCTGGGTGCCCATCGGGCAGGCGGCCGACTGGCTGTACCCGCGACCGGTCACCCCGGTGGAACCTTCGGCGCAGCTGGGCGCCGGCCTGACGCTGGGCCGGGACTGCCTCGACCCGGCGCGGCAGCACCGGGCGGTCCTGGGACTCGCCGACCGGATCGGCCAACGCCTGCGCGCCGAACGCCAGATCGCCGGTCGGCTCACCCTCACCGTGCGGTATGCCGACAGCGCCTACCGTCAACTCTCCATGGATCCGGGCGACGACCGGGCCCGCGCGGCCGAAGCCGCCGCCGACCGTGCCCGCCGCCGGTTCGGCCCCCGAGCGGTACGAGCGGCCGCTCTGGCTGAAGTTACTGGAAAGTTTTACTGACGCGTAACTTCACGCTTGCACTACCCGTCCGTAACTTGATGGATGAACAGCATCCTCGTGATCCGGATCACAGGGCGTAAGGCCGTCGCAACTCCCTTGAGCCGCAAGGAGATCACCCGATGCTGCCCTGGAAGCGAGTGCTCAGACCCCTGACCGCGCTACTCCTCGCCGCCGCCGTCGCCACCGTCCCCGCCGCCACCGCCCATGCGTCCAGCGCCCCCAGCACCGGCTGGAACGACTACTCCTGCCACCCCTCGGCCACCCACCCCCGCCCCGTGATCCTGGTCCACGGCACCCTCGGCAACTCCGTCGACAACTGGCTGTCCCTCGCCCCGTACCTGGAGGACCGCGGCTACTGCGTCTTCTCCCTCGACTACGGCCAGCTGAACGGCGTCCCCGTCTTCTACGGCCTCGGCCCCATCGCCGCGTCGGCCCAGCAGCTCTCCGCCTTCGTCGACAAGGTGCTCACCGCCACCGGCGCCGCCAAGGCCGACCTCGTCGGCCACTCCCAGGGCGGCATGATGCCCCGCTACTACCTGAGATTCCTCGGCGGCGCCGCCAAGGTGAACGCCCTCGTCGGCCTCGCCCCCGACAACCACGGCGCCACCCTCAGCGGCCTCACCAACCTGCTGCCGTACTTCCCCGGCGCCTCGGACCTGGTCAAGGCCACCACCCCCGGCCTCGCCGACCAGATCCCCGGCTCCGCCTTCCTCACCCAGCTCAACGCGGGCGGCGACACCGTCCCCGGGGTGCACTACACGGTCATCGCCACCAAGTACGACGAGGTGGCCACGCCCTGGCAGAGCCAGTACCTGAGCGGCTCCGACGTCACCAACGTCCTGCTCCAGGACCTGTGTCCGCTGGACCTCTCCGAGCACGTGGCGATCGGCCTCTTCGACCGGATCGCCTTCCACGAGGTGGCCAACGCGCTCGACCCGGCCCACGCCACCGCCACCACCTGTGCGTCGGCGTTGAGCTGAGCCGCCGCCCGGCCGCACCCCGCCGGGGCCTGTCCGACCTGAGCCGCCGGTCAGGCCCCGGAGTCGTGGGCGATCGGGGAACCACCCCAGGAAACCGTGGGATCGCCTGCTGCCACAGACCTGGCACCACCACCGACAGCCCCCTCTCGTGCTCTCCGCCGGACCTCAAGCC
>NZ_JBEYFC010000416.1:0-8008 GCF_040634175.1 Streptomyces sp. NPDC007162 | reverse complement strand
GGCGCCCTGGACTTCGCCGGCGGGCTGCCCGTGGAGATCACCTCGGGCGCCTCCGGCCTCGCGCTGTGCCGGTGAGGACGCGCCCGGGATCAGCAGGCGGGGCTTTCCGGTGCCGTCGGCGGGGACGCTCCACAGGTCGCTGCTCTTCACGTCGCCGTCGCTCGGCAGGGCGTACGCCACCGTGTGGTCGTCGAGCCAGGTGGCCTGGTCGTCGACGCTGTGGCGCTCGGCCAGGGGGATCTCGCGGAGGGTCTTCAGGTCGAGCACGTACTCGTGCCAGAGGTCGGTGCGGGACAGCACCCGCTTCTTGAAGGCGATCCGGGTCCCGTCCGGGGAGAGCGAGGGACACTCCACGTTCTCGACCAGCGTGGTGACCGTGCGCCTGGACAACGAACCGCGCACCAGGTACGTCCTGTCCGCGGTGTTGAGCGTGGCGTAGAAGGTGTCGTCGTCGGTCGCGAAGGTGACACCCCAGAAGTTGACGTCCGCGGCGTGGTACGGCTTGCCGTCCTTGATGACGGAGAACGTCTCCAGGCTCGGCGTGAGCTTCATGGTGCGGGTGTCCAGGACCGAGGTCCGGGTGGAGAAGAAGGCCGACGAGTACGACTCGCCGGAGACGAAGACGGTCCAGGCGACGAAGCGGCCGCTGGGCGAGACCCGGGCCCGGCTGGGGGTGCCCGCCAGCGGGAAGGTGCGCTCGGTGCGCAGGCCGGCGTCCAGGAGCAGGGCACGGTTGCTCTGTCGCAGGACGCCGGGGTTGGACTGGAGGCAGATCCCGGTGCCCGCCGCCGCGTAGAAGCGCGCGCACTTCAGGCCGGAGGCGGTCCGGCTGCCCCCCGGGTCCGCCGTGGGGACCGAGGCGACCGCCGTGCGGTGCGGGCCGGCGGCCGCGTTCACGAACAGCAGGCGGTCCTTCCGGCCGAGCGTCAGCCTGCCCGCGCGGACCGCGGGGTCGCCGGCGTGCGGCCGGTCGGCCCGGTCGGCACGCGCGGCGGCGTGCAGGACCGCACCGGTTCCCACGCCGGCGAGCACCAGGACCGCCGCGACGAGTACGAGCAGACGGCGGCGCGTAGATGTCATCCGGTTCCCCTGGTTCCCCGTGGCGTTCGGTGTGGCTGTGGTGGTCATCGGTCTGCTCCGGCGGGGCGCAGCACCAGGCCCGCGACGGCCGCGCAGCACACCAGGCCCACCGCCGAGCCGGCCAGTGCCGGGCCGTCGCCCCACACCGTCCAGGCGGCGCCGAAGGCCAGCGAGCAGCAGAACCGGGCCAGCGCCTGGCCGGTGCCGACGATGGCGAGGCCGCTGGCGCGCAGGTGCTCGGGCACGAGACCGGCGAGGGCGGCCGGGAGCACGCCGTCGGTCGCCGCGTAGAACGTGCCGTGCAGGCCGAGCACGAGCGGGACGAGGACCGGGGTGCCCGGGGCCCAGAGCAGCAGGGCGTAGGCGGTGAGCAGGGACGCGTGTCCGGCGAGGAACACCGTGCGCCGTCCCACGCGGTCGGCGAGCGCGCCGACGGGCACGGCCAGCAGCAGGAACACCGCGGCGGTACCGAGCGGCAGCAGCGGGAACCACTCCTCGCCGACCCCGGCCCGCCGCTGGACGAGCAGATAGACGAAGGCGTCGCTGACGGTGGTCAGCCCGAGCAGGGCGGCGCACGCGGCGAGGGCGCGCAGCCGCGGCACCCGCAGCAGGGCCAGCGCTTCACGCACCCGGACGGGCGGTCCGGCGGACGGCCCGTTCTCTTCTTCGGTCCGGGTGCTCTTCCCCTTCCCCGGGACGAACAGCACCAGCACGAGCACGCCCAGCACCGCGACACAGGCGCTCACCCCGAACACCGCGTCGTACCCGTCGGCCGCGGCGCGCAGGATGAGGAAGGCGGCCAGTGGGCCGAGCATCGCGCCGGTGGTGTCCATCGCGCGGTGCACGCCGAAGGCCCGGCCCTGGTTCGCGGCGGGGGTGGACAGGGAGATCATCGCGTCGCGCGGGGCGGTGCGCAGGCCCTTGCCGGTCCGTTCCAGGGCGAGGACCGCGCCGAGGCTGCCGATGCCGCCGGCGAACAGGAGGAGCGGTTTGCACAGTGCGGACAGGCCGTAGCCGAGCCCGGCCAGCAGCTTGTGGTTGCGGACACGGTCGGCCAGGTGGCCGCCGGTGAGCTGGACCAGGGCGCTGACGCCGTTGTACACGCCGTCGAGGGTGCCGAACCCCAGCGGGCTGAAGCCGAGCGTGGTGACGAGGTAGAGCGGCAGGACGGCGGTGACCATCTCGGAGGAGATGTCGGTGATCAGGCTGACCGTGCCCAGGACGAGGACGACCGGGGCGACTGTCCGCCCCGGCCCGCGTCTGCGGTCCTGGCCCGGGCCGTCCTGGACGGGCTGGGAGCGGTCGGTGAGGTACAAGAGGGGAACTCCAGGTGCGGTGCGATCAGTTCTGCCGGCTGCTGTCGTCGCGCAGCCAGGTGCCGAAGTCCTGGGCCCGGATCGCCTTCGACGCCTTGCGCCGGGCGGCGACGGCCGCCGCGACGAAGACCACGACGGGCACCAGGAGCCGCGGTTCCCGGCGGAGGATCGCTTTCAGGTCAGCTTTGCCGGTGCGCGCCGAGGCCCCGTCCGGTCGGCGGTGCTGCTCGACCTGGGCGGTGGACACCGCCGCCCGCACCCGCCGTCTCATCAGATCCCGCCAGGTGCGTGGCGGTTGGATCACCACGGCGGCCGCGTCGACCACGCGCCGTTCCCCGGGGGTGAACGCGAGGGACGCGGCCAGGTCGTCCGCCATCAGCGGCGGCAGTGCGGCGATCCGGGCGTGACCGGCCTCGGAGACCGCGATGACGCCCCGGCCGAACAGCCCTTCGCGTACGGCGGGCAGCCGCTGCCACACCTGGTAGTAGGCACGCACCCGCCAGGCGCAGGAGGCCAGCGGAATCCGCCGGTCCGGTGCGGTGGCGAGGACGCCGGACGTGGCGTCCTCCAAGGGTTCGGCGAGCGCCCGGACGTCGGCGCCCGTGAGCACCACGTCGGCGTCCACGTACAGGCGCGGGAAGTCGCGCGCGTGGTCGTCGCCGGCCCGCATCGCGGCGTGCTTGGAGGGCACGGGTATCTCCACCACCCGGACCCGCGGCCCGCGGTCGGCCGCGATCTTCGCGGTGTCGTCCGTGCAGCCGTTGCACACGACCACGATGTCGGGGGCGTGTGCGCGGTCCCCGGTCTCCCCGGGTGGGGAATCGGCCAACAGTGAGTCGAGGAGCCTGCCGATGACTCGGGCCTCGTTATGGGCCGGGATCACGATGCTGGTCACGGGGGCAGTATGCCGTCGGCGTCACTATTGCGACATGTGTTTCGTCCAACTGTTCCCGAGACTGCGCCCCGTGGTCTAGATTGATGGCCGCCGGACCGGTTTGGGTGGGGAACTCGTTCTTGACTGTACGTCACGGACCGGCAGTTGAACGGATCTGAACAATCAGAACAACCAGTACGTACCAGCATGCCGGGGGCATGAGGCGGTTGGGGAATCGCTGAAGCTCCCGCTTTCCAGTGTCGCTGTGTCCAGGGCACTTCGGTCGGGGTTAGCCGCGCATGTGGTGGGGGGCGCATGACCATTGAGGTCACGCATGAGCAATCGGCCGTGGAACGCAGAAGTCCACTCGGCCGCCGAAGACGTCGGGAACGGAAGTACCGCATCGTCCTGCTGGTCGCGGACGGCCTCGCGGCCGCCGCCGCGGCCTTCCTGATCCACGCGGCCTACGGTCGCTGGGCGGTGGCCCTGGTGCTGCCGCCCACCTGGATCGTGGCGATGCTGGTCCACCGTTCCTACGACCGCAGCGCCCTGGGTCTGGGGACCGAGGAGTACCGGCGGGTGCTCCGGGGCGCCGTCGCGCTGCCGGCGCTCGCGGCCGCCGCGTACGGGCTGTTCACCCGGGATTCGGATCTCCTTCATGACATGATCATGGCCGCGCTGCCGGCCGCGGTGTTCGCCCTCGCGATCCGGTACTCGCTGCGCCGCAGGCTGCACCGCCGCTGGGCCCGCGACCCGGACGGCGGCGCGACGCTGCTGGTCGGCCCCTCGAGCGGGGTCGTGGAGCTGGTCGGAGTGCTGGGACGCGGCGGGACCCCGCGCCTGAGGGCCGCCGGGGTCTGTCTGACCGATCCCGAGAACGCCCGGGAGATACGCAAGCTGGGGCTTCCCGCGCTCGGCGGGGTCGACGGCATGAACGACGTCGTCCGGGCCCTGGGCATCAACACGGTGGTGGTGCTGCCCGCGCCCGAACTGGACGCCTCCGTCCTGCGCCGGATGACGTGGACCGCCGCCGTGCAGGGCGTCGACTTCCTGCTGGCCCCCGTGCTGACCGACGTGTCCGCGGCCCGGCTGGCGGTGCGGCCCACCAACGGGGTGCCGCTGATGCGGATCAAGCCGCCGAACCTCTCCCGGGCCGCGCGGCTGCCCAAGGAACTGCTGGATCGTTTCCTCGCGGCGCTGCTCCTGCTGCTCCTCGCCCTGCCCATGCTCCTGATCGCGCTCGTCGTGCGACTCGACAGCACCGGCCCCGCCCTGTTCCGGCAGCAGCGGGTCGGCCGCTACGGCGACCACTTCACCATGCTGAAGTTCCGCACGATGCGACCCGACTCGGAAGCCCTGCGCGCCGAGCTCGAACACCTCAACCAGAACAGCGACGGCCTGCTGTTCAAGGTGAAGGAGGACCCCCGGATCACCCGGTTCGGCTCCTTCCTGCGCCGCAGCTCGCTCGACGAACTCCCGCAGCTCGTCAACGTCGTCAAGGGCCACATGTCGCTCGTCGGCCCCCGGCCGCCGCTGCCCGAGGAGGTCGAGGAGTACACGCCGGACATCAAACGCCGGCTGCTGGTGAAGCCCGGCCTCACCGGACTGTGGCAGGTCAGCGGACGCTCCGACCTGCCCTGGGACGAGGCGGTCCGGCTCGATCTCGGATACGTGGACAACTGGTCGATGGGCCTTGACCTGTCGATCCTGGCGCGCACCGGGGCCGTGGTGGTGCGCGGAACGGGGGCCTACTGATGGACCAGAGGAAGAGAGAGAAAGTGACGCAGGAGCCGCTCGGGGTCGCGGTCGTCGGGGCCGGTTACTGGGGCCCCAACCTGGTACGCAACTTCCAGGCCGCCGAAGGCTTCCGGCTGCGCTGGCTGTGCGACCTCGACGTGGACCGGGCCCGGCGGGTCCTCGGCGGCTACTCGACGGTCGAGGCCACCGCGGACTACGCGGCCGTCCTCGCCGACCCCTCCGTCGCCGCCGTCGCCGTGGCCACGCCCGCCGGCACCCACCTCGACATCGCCCTCGCCGCACTGCGCGCCGGCAAGCACGTCCTGGTGGAGAAGCCGCTCGCGGCGACCTACGCCGACGGGCTGCGCCTGGTCACCGAGGCCGAGGAACGCGGCCTCACCCTGATGTGCGACCACACCTACTGCTACACCCCCGCCGTCGGCCGGATCCGCGAACTGGTCCGCTCCGGCGAACTCGGCGAGATCCACTTCGTCGACTCGGTCCGCATCAACCTCGGGCTCGTCCAGAAGGACATCGACGTGATGTGGGACCTCGCCCCGCACGACCTGTCGATCCTGGACTTCATCCTCCCCGCGGGCGTCGAACCGGTCGCCGTCGCCGCCCACGGCGCCGACCCGATCGGCGCCGGACAGGCCTGCGTCGCCTACCTCACGCTTCAGCTGAGCACCGGCGCCATCGCCCACGTGCACGTCAACTGGCTCTCCCCGACGAAGGTGCGCACCACCATGGTCGGCGGTTCCAAGCGCACCCTGATCTGGGACGACCTCAACCCCGCCCAGCGCGTGGCGATCTTCGACCGGGGCGTGGACCTCGCCTCGCCGCAGGACATCGGCGCGGACGAACGCCGGGACATGCTCGTCTCCTACCGCTCCGGAGACATGGTCGCGCCCGCGATCGGCGAGAAGGAGGCGCTGCGCAGCATGGTCGACGAGTTCGGCGAGGCGATCGGACAGGGCCGGGCCCCGCTGACCGACGGCCGGGCGGGCCTGCGGGTGCTGGACATCCTCGAGGCGGCCTCCCGGAGCCTCGAGTTCAAGGGCGCGGTCGTCGGCCTGCGCGCCGGGCGTTGACAGATTCACTTCGCTGAAAGGTAAGGGCAGTTGAGCAGCGTACGCGGCAAGAAGATCCTGGTCACCGGGGGAGCGGGCACCATCGGCTCCAACCTGGTCGACCTGCTGGCCGAGGGCGGCGCCCGCGAGGTCGTCGTACTCGACAACTTCGTGCGCGGGCGGCGGGCCAACCTCGACCGGGCCCTGCCCAGCGGCGTGGTGGAGATCGTCGAGGGCGACATCCGGGACGCGGAGACCGTACGGAAGGTCACCGAGGGCGCCGACCTGGTGTTCCACCTCGCCGCGATCCGCATCACCCAGTGCGCGGAGGAACCGAGGCTCGCCAACGAGGTGCTGGTCGACGGCACCTTCAACGTCCTGGAGGCGGCGGCCGCGGCCGGGGTCGGCAAGGTCATCGCCTCGTCGTCGGCGTCCGTCTACGGCATGGCCGAGGAATTCCCCACGACCGAGCGCCACCACCCGTACCACAACGACACCTTCTACGGTGCGGCGAAGGCCTTCAACGAGGGCATGCTGCGCAGCTTCCACGCCATGTACGGACTGGACTACGTGGCCCTGCGCTACTTCAACGTCTACGGGCCCCGGATGGACATCCACGGCCTCTACACCGAGGTGCTCATCCGCTGGATGGAGCGCATCGAGGCCGGCGAGCCCCCGCTGATCCTCGGCGACGGCAGCCAGACCATGGACTTCGTCGACGTCCGCGACATCGCCAGGGCCAACGTGCTGGCCGCCGAGTCGGACCTCACCGACGAGGTCTTCAACATCGCGAGCGGCACCGAGACCTCGCTCAAGGAACTCGCCGAGGAGCTGCTGGCGGCGATGGGGGCCGAGGGCCTGGAGCCGGTGCACGGCCCCGCCCGCACGGTGAACTCGGTCGTCCGCCGGCTCGCGGACACCTCGCGGGCCGCCGGGCGGCTCGGCTTCGAGGCACGGATCGACCTGCGCACCGGTCTGCGGGACCTGGTCCGGTGGTGGCGCGCGGAGCGGGAGGCGGCCAAGTGAGCACCGACCGCATCCCGGTGATGATCCCCTGGCTCGGTGCGGAGGAGGCGCGGGCCGCCTCCGACGCGGTGCTGTCCGGGTGGGTCGCCCAGGGCCCACGGGTCGCCGCCTTCGAGAAGGCCTTCGCCGAGCGGGTGGGCGCCGAGCACGGCATCGCCGTCAGCTCCTGCACGACCGCCCTGCACCTGTCCCTCGTCGCGCTCGGCATCGGCCCCGGCGACGAGGTGGTGGTGCCCTCACTGTCCTTCATCGCCACCGCCAACGCCGTACGGTACGTCGGCGCCGAGCCGGTGTTCGCCGACGTCGACCTCGCCACCGGCAACCTGACCCCGGCCACCGTGGACGCGGTCCGCACCCCGCGCACCCGGGCCGTCCTCGCCGTCCACCAGGGCGGTGTCCCGGCCGACGTGCACGCCCTGCGGGCCGCCTGCGCCGACTGGGACCTGCCCCTGGTCGAGGACGCGGCCTGTGCCATCGGCTCCATCGTCGGCGGCAAGCCCGTCGGCCACGGTGCCCTGCTCGCCGCCTGGTCCTTCCACCCCCGCAAGGTCGTCACCACCGGCGAGGGCGGCATGATCACCACCGACGACGCCGAGTGGGCGGCCCGGCTGCGCAGGCTGCGCGAGCACGGCATGAACGCCTCGGCGGCCCAACGCCACGCGAGCGACAGACCGGTCCTGGAGAGCTACCTCGAAGTCGGCTTCAACTACCGGATGACCGACATCCAGGCCGCCGTCGGCCTGGTCCAGCTCGGCAAGCTCGACGCGATGATCACCCGCCGCCGCGAACTGGCCGCCCGCTACGACGCGTTGCTGCACGACGTGCCCGGTCTCAGTCCCGTGCGCGACCCCGCGCACGGCCAGAGCAACTTCCAGTCCTACTGGGTGCTGCTGGACGAGGAGTTC
>NZ_JBEYFC010000415.1:0-8017 GCF_040634175.1 Streptomyces sp. NPDC007162 | reverse complement strand
AGCGGCCCCGGCTGCCTGGCGGCGCGGCTCGCCACCCGCCTGCCGGCCGCCGTCGGCAGTTCCGGGCGCAGCGGCCAGTCCTGGTTCACCGTCTCCGGTGTGCCGCTGCGGGTGAACCAGGCCTGGAGGCCACGGGCCTGCGCCGCGTGCCAGGTGGTCTGCAGTGTGTGCAGCTCGGCCGGGGTCAGACGCTCCAGACGGGTCGCGAACCGGCGGCCCAGCGCCCGTACCACCTCCAGGGCGGCGAGCGCGTCCGCGCCCGCGTCGTGCGCGCCCTCCAGGGTGACCTCGTAGTGCGCGCACAGGTCGGTCAGGGTGCGGCGGCCCTTGCGGTAGCGGTCCAGGTGTTTGTCCAGGACCCGGGGGTCGAGCACGAGCAGTGGGCTCGCCTCGAACCAGCGGTCCAGGGAGGACGCCCGATGACGGCGCAACTCCCGGTCCAGCAGGGTCAGATCGAACGGCGCGTTCATCACCACCAGCGGGCGGTGCATCGCCGCGTGCTCGGCCAGTTCCTCGGCTATCTCGTGCATCACCGGCGCCGGCCAGCGGCCGTTGCGCTGCAGGTGTTCGTCGGTCAGCCCGTGCACCGCCGTCGCCGCTTCCGGCACCGGCACGCCCGGGTTCACCAGCCATCGGACCGCCCTCGGCCGGGTGCCCGGGGCGTCCTGGACGACGACGGCGGCCGACACGATCCGGTCGGTCTCGACGTCGACGCCCGTGGTCTCCGTGTCGAAGGCCGCCAGGGGCCCCTCGTACCAGCACGTCATGCCTACACAACTCCTCGTTCACCCACGGCAGCTGACGTTCCGTCTTCTGCCTGTTTGGTGATACCCGGGCCGTTTGCGGCGTACGCCGGAAGGACACAACAGGAGTGCGGGTCTTTGCAGTTCAGCGGCCCGCCACGGGGAAACTCTTTGGCTGGGAAGGCTGTTCGTCATGGCGATAGCGCAGCCCGAACGGGGCGGGCTGCTGCCCGAGCGTACGGGCCCCCTTCGCGGCACACTCGCCACCACCGCCTGCATGGAGACACTGCAGGTGGGATATCTGCACGCCGTCGCGGCGGCGGCCGGCTGCTCACTGTCGCAGCCGTTCCCCGACAACGGCATCGACTGGCACGTCAGCCACGGCTCGCCCGGTCACACCGTCGACGACGAGGTGACCATCAAGGTGCAGCTCAAGTGCACGTACCAGATCGCCCCCAACCCGCCGGGACGTTTCTTCTCCTTCACGCTCGACAACGACCACCTGCGCAAGCTCGCCCGCACCCCGGTGTCGGTGCACAAGATCCTCGTGGTGATGCTGGTGCCGCGATCCCAGGACGACTGGCTGCGCGCCAGCCACGACCGGCTCGATCTGCGCCACTGCTGCTACTGGGTCAACCTGGCGGGGCACCCGGTCACCGGCCGGCACCGGACCACCGTGCGGGTCCCGACCTCGCGCATCTTCGACGACCGGGCGCTCTGCGAGATCATGACGCGGGTCGGGACGGGAGGCAGACCATGAGGCACCGTCCGTACGAGGAGCCGCTGCGGGAGGTCAGGCCGCATCCCGACGACCTCCACCGGCCCCACTGGGACCGTCCCCCCGAGCCCGCCGAGGTCGACCCCGTCGTGCTCGGTGCCCTGCTGCGCCGGCACGGCTGGCAACGGCGCGGGGGAGCCCCCGGGCGGTACGGCCGCTGGACCCCACCCGGGCCGGGCAGCACCGGTACCAGCCTGCTGGTGCCCGAGAGCCGCGCCTTCCCGGACAGCGACGACCTGCTCGGGGAGGCGCTCACCGCTCTGGTGCGCAGCGGTACCCCCGCCGCGCGCGAGGTGCTGGTCGGGCTCGCCGTGCCCAGTGACGAGATCCGCTGGTGGCGGGACGTGCCGAGCGGACCCGTGGACGCCGCGTCCTGGACCGCCGAGGAACAGCTGCGCACCGCCGCCCGGGGGATCCTGCTGGCCGGCGCGCTCGCCACCCGCGCGCGTGCCGGTTACTACGGAGCCCGGCACAAGCGTGCCGCCGCCGCCATGCTGGAGTCCGTGCTGGTCGGCTCCGCCGAGGGCGGCCGCGGCCTGACCGCCTTCGTGCCCGTCGGGACCGGCCGCCCGCTCGCCGTACGCCTCCACCAGGCCCTGTACGCCGCCCGCGAGGCCATCGACTACCAGCGGGCCACCGGCGGCATGGACGCCTTCGACGGCGCCGTCGAGGCCGGCGTCAGCCGTGAACTGACCGACGCCCTGGCCACGCTCGTGCGCGGCACGGAAGGCGCCCGGGTCTCGGTGGACTGGGCGCCGGGCGCCGGAGTCCCCGACGACTGCGCGTCGGCCCTGGACCCCGTCGAGTTCTCGCCCGGTGACCTGCCCGTGCTGTGCGAGGCCGGCGCCCGCTACCTGCGCGACGAACCCTCCGTCGCGGTCCGGGTCACCGGGACCGTGGTCCGGATGCGCCGCTCGGAGCCGCGCGGCGAGGGCGCGGTACGGCTGCGGGTGATCGCCGGTGCCGAGGTGCCGTACGTCCGGGTCACCCTCGACGAGGAGGACTACCGGATCGCCGGACAGGCCCACCTCGTCGGGCTCCCGGTGCGGGTGCACGGCCGGCTGGAGAGCCGGGGCGGCTTCCGGCGGCTGTCCGGCGCCTCCGGGGTGGTACCCGTACAGGTGGACGACGAGGAGCGGGACAGCCTGATGAAGTCGCTCCAGGAGAATCTGGACTTCTTCGAGGAGGCGTGCAGCGGGGACGAGTGCGACTGACGGCGTACTGTCGGTAATCGTTTTTCGGTCGGCGGGGCCGGGTCGGTACGATCCGGTATTGCGCGCGCTCCTGGTACGGCGCCCGCATCCGCCTTCAGTCAGGAGAGACCGGTGTCAGACGTCCGTGTGATCATCCAACGCGATTCCGAGCGGGAAGAGCGCGTGGTGACGACGGGCACTACGGCCGCCGAGCTCTTCGCCGGCGAGCGTGCGGTCATCGCCGCCCGGGTGGCCGGGGAGCTCAAGGACCTCGCGTACGCGCCCGCCGAGGACGAGGTCGTGGAGCCGGTGGAGATCTCCTCCGAGGACGGTCTCAACATCCTGCGGCACTCCACCGCGCACGTCATGGCCCAGGCCGTCCAGGAGATCTTCCCGGAGGCCAAGCTGGGTATCGGCCCGCCGGTCAAGGACGGCTTCTACTACGACTTCGACGTCGAGAAGCCGTTCACGCCCGAGGATCTCAAGGCCATCGAGAAGAAGATGCAGGAGATCCAGAAGCGCGGGCAGAAGTTCTCCCGCCGCGTGGTGACCGACGAGGCCGCCCGCGAGGAGCTGGCGAACGAGCCCTACAAGCTCGAACTGATCGGCCTGAAGGGCTCGGCGTCCTCGGACGACGGCGCGGACGTCGAGGTCGGCGCCGGTGAGCTGACGATCTACGACAACCTGGACGCCAAGACCGGCGAGCTGTGCTGGAAGGACCTCTGCCGCGGTCCCCACCTGCCCTCCACCCGCCTCATCCCGGCGTTCAAGCTGATGCGCAACGCGGCCGCCTACTGGCGCGGCAGCGAGAAGAACCCCATGCTCCAGCGCATCTACGGCACCGCCTGGCCGTCCAAGGACGAGCTGAAGGGTTACCTGGACTTCCTCGCCGAGGCCGAGAAGCGCGACCACCGCAAGCTGGGCAACGAACTCGACCTGTTCTCCATCCCGGAGCAGATCGGCTCCGGCCTCGCCGTCTTCCATCCCAAGGGCGGCATCGTCCGCCGCGTGATGGAGGACTACTCGCGCCGCCGGCACGAGGAGGAGGGCTACGAGTTCGTCTACACGCCGCACGCCACCAAGGGAAAGCTCTTCGAGACCTCCGGGCACCTGGACTGGTACGCCGACGGCATGTACCCGCCCATGCAGCTCGACGAGGGCGTGGACTACTACCTCAAGCCCATGAACTGCCCGATGCACAACCTGATCTTCGACGCGCGCGGCCGGTCCTACCGTGAACTGCCGCTGCGCCTCTTCGAGTTCGGGACCGTGTACCGGTACGAGAAGTCCGGAGTCGTGCACGGCCTGACCCGGGCCCGCGGCTTCACGCAGGACGACGCGCACATCTACTGCACCAAGGAGCAGATGGCGGAGGAGCTCGACAAGACGCTCACCTTCGTCCTGAACCTGCTGCGCGACTACGGCCTCACCGACTTCTACCTGGAGCTGTCCACCAAGGACCCGGAGAAGTTCGTCGGCTCCGACGAGGTGTGGGAGGAGGCCACGGAGACGCTCCGCGCGGTCGCCGAGAAGCAGGGCCTCCCGCTCGTCCCCGACCCGGGCGGCGCCGCCTTCTACGGCCCGAAGATCTCCGTGCAGGCCAAGGACGCCATCGGCCGCACCTGGCAGATGTCGACCGTCCAGCTGGACTTCAACCTGCCCGAGCGCTTCGACCTGGAGTACACCTCCGCCGACGGCTCCAAGCAGCGCCCGGTGATGATCCACCGCGCCCTGTTCGGCTCCATCGAGCGGTTCTTCGCGGTCCTCCTGGAGCACTACGCGGGCGCCTTCCCGGCCTGGCTCGCGCCCGTGCAGGCGGTGGGCATCCCGATCGGTGACGCGCACGTCGACTACCTGCACGGGTTCGCCGCCGAGGCGAAGAAGAAGGGCCTGCGGGTCGAGGTCGACGGCTCCTCGGACCGGATGCAGAAGAAGATCCGCAACGCCCAGAAGCAGAAGGTGCCCTTCATGGTCATCGCGGGCGACGAGGACATGGCGGCCGGTTCGGTCTCCTTCCGCTACCGCGACGGCTCGCAGGAGAACGGCATCCCGTTCGACGAGGCCATCGCCAAGATCGTGAAGGTGGTCGAGGAGCGGACCCAGGTCTGATCCGGCCCGGCTTCGTCGGGGCCCCCGCAGATCACTTCTGCGGGGGCCCCTTCTCGTCCTCCCCCAGATCGAACCGCTGCAGCATCCAGGACGAGAACGATCCCGTGACCGTGCCCAGCAGCGCCAGACCGCAGGCCATCAGCCCCACCGCGATGAAACGTCCCAGGGTGGTGACCGGGACGTAGTCGCCGTAACCGACGGTGGACAGGGTCGAACAGGTCCACCAGAGGGAGTCTCCGAAGGTGCGGATCGTGGCGTTCGGGGCCGAGCGCTCGGCCTGGTAGACGGCGAGCGCGCCCGAGAACCCCAGCAGCGAGATCGACAACGCCGAATAGACCGCCACGCGCGCGTGCAGCCCCATCCGGGGCTCACCGTGCCGCCGCTGCATCGCCTCGTACGTCCGCACCACCCGCACCGGCCGCAACAGCGGCAGCACCAGGACGACGGTGTCCAGCCAGTGCCGCCTCACGAATCCCGGACCCTCGCCGCTGAGCCGCCAGCGCACCGCGTAGTCGACGGCGAACATCCCCCACGTCAGATAGGTCAGCGACAGGAGGAGGACGTGTACGGCCTCGGGCAGGTCCGGTTCCAGCACGTGCACCGCGTACGAACCCAGGAAGACCAGCGACGCGATGCCGAGCGCCAGATCGGTCCGCCGCTCCCAGTCCGCCAGCCGGCTGTCGTCGTCCATCCGCCCAGCTTCGCCGCCGATCGCCCCGGCCCGGCCCCGGCGACACGCCGCGAACGGGCGAAGCCATATGCTGCCTAGCATGACGAGTGAGCCGGAACAGCAGATCGGAGTGGGGACGCAGGACGCGTTCCAGCGCCTGTGGACACCCCACCGGATGGCCTACATCCAGGGTGAGAACAAGCCGACCGGCCCAGGCGCCGACGACGGCTGCCCCTTCTGCTCGATCCCGGCCAAGTCCGACGAGGACGGGCTGATCGTCCGGCGCGGTGAGCACGTCTACGCGGTGCTCAACCTCTACCCGTACAACGGCGGACACCTGATGACGGTCCCGTACCGCCATGTCGCCGACTACACGGACCTGACCGGCCCGGAGACCGTGGAGCTCGCCGAGCTGACCAAGCAGGCCATGACCGCGCTGCGCACCGCGTCCGGCGCCCACGGCTTCAACATCGGCATGAACCAGGGCACGGTGGCGGGCGCGGGCATCGCCGCCCACCTGCACCAGCACATCGTCCCGCGCTGGGGCGGCGACACGAACTTCATGCCGGTGGTGGGCCACACCCGGGTGCTCCCGCAGCTGCTGGCGGACACCCGCACGATGCTGGCGGAGGCATGGCCGAGGAGCTGACCCCCGCCCCCGTCGCTACGCGTCGTAGGTGTCCGCCTTCTTCGGCGAGGCGTCCTGCACCGACCCGCTGAGCGCCGACGCGCGGCTGCTGAACTTGTCGATGTCGACGTCGTGTTCCTTGAGCACGCGCAGCGCCGCCCGGTGCACGGCCCGCAGTATCGGCGTGGCCGCGCGCAGCGCGTCGTCGGCCATGAAGCGGTGCTTCCAGGGCTGGTCGGCCCACGCGTGCCGCAGGCCGAACGGCTCGGGCAGACCTATCGAGCCGCCGAGCCACTTCAGCAGCGGCGGATACCAGCTGACGGTGGCCCGCGCGCCGAGCCGGACCACCTCGTCCGGGGTGACCAGCGGCAGCTTGACGGTCCGCGTCTCCCAGAACCGCACGGTCTTGGCGACCGTCTTCGTGGGAGTCTCGGGCTTCCCGCTGAACAGGCCGTTGACCGGCCCGAGTGCGTGCCCGGTGACGTCGATCCGCAGGGTCTCCTTCAGTACGGTCACGGTGGCCATCATGGTGATGATCAGTTCGCCGTTCCACAGGTGCGGCCACTGCACGCCCAGGTAGTGCCGGTCGCCCTTGTCGAAGTGGTTGTTGTTGCAGATGTTCTCGACGTCCTTGGGCCCCACCTTGTAGTCGGTGCCCTCGGGCCGGGACACCGCCGTGGCGCCTTCCCCGACATGGGTGACGATCCAGTGCCTGACCTGCGGTTCCGGGAAACCCCCGGTCTTCAGGTGCTGCCGGTGCAGCACGCTCAGTTCCTTCTCGATCTCCCGGACGACCGTCCAGGCCCGGAACTCGTGGACGCCCTTGACCGGGTCGACGGGGACCAGCTCCTCCGCCAGGTGCCAGGAGCCCCAGCGGGTGCCCATGCCGAGTATGCCCTTGGGGCCGGCGTAGAAGACCGAGTTGGACTGCTGCTCGGCGCTGAGCCGGGCCAGCGACTGCCGCAGCTGCTCGGCGGCGGCCTGGTCGGGGCTGGTCGGCACGGCCTCGGGCACCTTCGCGCCGACGCTGCCCCCGGACAGCAGCCCGTCCCAGGCGGCGCGCAGATCCTGCGCGGTCCGCTCGCACAGCCGCTTGGCCAGGTACCAGCCGACGACGGGGAGCACCACGCAGCCGCGCGCGTACCACCCCCAGAAACCGCCGAACGGCATCTTGATCATGAAGAGCACCGCGAGGACGCCGACGGCGGCCAGCAGCGCGCTGCCCAGCCCGGAGACCCGCTTGTTGTCCGCCTTGAGCATGGTCGCCCGGAGCTGGAAGACGAGCAGGAACAGGAGCAGGCCGGGCAGGAACAGCACGCCGCACACGAACATGACGGCGGTCAGCCGCTGGTCGCGTTCCTTGCGGATGCGGTTGGCGGCGAGGCAGTGCTCGACGACCACCTGGGGTTCGCTGCCGAAGGACTGGATGAGCGGCTTGCGGCCGACGCCCAGCATGCGGTCGATGACCGCCTGCGAGTACGCCTCACCGAAGTTCGGCCGGAAGATCTTCGCCCACTTGCGGCCCGCGTTGACCGTGGACTTGTGCCATTCGTTGTCGGCCTTCTTGATCTCCTCCATGGGTGTGTCCCGGTAGGCCGCCGAGGCCAGGGCATAGGTCGGGGCCTGCGCCTCGCCGCCCGGCCTTGGCACCTGTGGCCCGAAGAAGTCCTCGAAGCTCATTCCCGCCCCCACTTGCCGCCGTCCCGCTCCTGCGGCCTTCCCGACTTCCGTACTCCGCACACCTGTTGATCAAGTACTCAGAGTATCCCCAGCCACCGACAACCGTCGGCGGACGGCCGAAGCCGTCCGCCGAACACCCTGTTGTCGATCGTGCCGATCTCGTCGCCGTAGTAGAGGATCGGCGAGCCGGGCAGGGAGAGCAGCAGCCGGCCGAGC
>NZ_JBEYFC010000414.1:0-8021 GCF_040634175.1 Streptomyces sp. NPDC007162 | reverse complement strand
GGCCGAACATGGAGAGGTCTTCAGCGGCGAGGTACGGGCTCATGCCTCCACCTCCTTGGGTGCCTCACCGGCGGCGGCCCCGGTCGGCCCCGTGCCCGTGTCAGCCCGGCGCCGCCGCCAGTTCGCCGGCCACGCCGGCCACGGACGGATGGCGCAGCAGCGTGCGCAGCCGCACCTCGTGGCCGAACTCCGCCTTGATGCGGCTCAGCAGGCGCAGCGCCAGGATCGAGTGGCCGCCCAGACGGAAGAAGTCGTCGTCCGCACCGACCCGTTCGACGCCCAGCACCTCGGCGAACACCACGCACAGCCGCGCCCGCACGGGATCGTCCGGATCCGGCGAGGACGCGGCCGCCGAGCCGTACTCCGGAGCGGGCAGCGCCCGGCGGTCCAGCTTCCCGTTGGGCGTCGTGGGGAACCGCTCCAGCGTCACGTACGCCACCGGCCGCAGGTGCTCGGGCAGTGCGGCGGCCGCGTGCGCGCGCAGCTCCTCCGGCTCCGGAGGCGTACCGCCGTGCGGCACCACGTAGGCGACGAGCCGCTGGTCGCCCGGCCCCTCGGTGCGCACCAGCACCCGGGCACCGGAGATCCCCGGGTGCCGGGCCAGCGCCGTCTCCACCTCCGAGGGCTCGATCCGGAAGCCGCGCAGCTTCACCTGGTCGTCGCGCCTGCCCAGGTACTCCACGGCCCCGTCGGCGCGCCACCGGGCCAGGTCGCCGGAGCGGTACATGCGCGAGCCGGGCGGCCCGTAGGGGTCGGCCACGAAGCGTTCGGCCGTCAGCCGGGCCTCGCCCAGGTAGCCGTGCGCCTCGCCCACACCGCCGAGGTACACCTCGCCCACCATGCCGGGCGGCAGCACCCGCAGGTGGTCGTCGAGGACGTAGAAGTGCTTGTTGGCGACCGGTCCGCCGAGGGGGACGGAGCCGTCGAGGCAGTCCTCCAGGGTCACCCGCCGGAAGACGGTGACCATCATGCACTCCAGCGGCGAGTAGGCGTTGACCAGGCTCAGCCCGGGGCGGCGGCGCAGCAGGCGCTCCAGGTGTCCGGGGGAGGCGGCCTCGCCGCCGGTCAGGACGAGCCGGACCGTGTCGAACGCCGAAGGGTGGGTGTCCACCAGGAAGTTCAGGAGGCTGGAGGAGAAATGGGCCACGGTGATGCGGTGTTCGCCCATCAGCCGCACGGCCACCTCCGGCTCGGGCGCCCCGCCCGGCTGCAGGACGCACGCCGCGCCCGCGAACAGCGCGGACAGCAGCTCGAAGGCGAAGGCGTCCCAGGACATCGGCGAGCACTGGAGCACGACGTCCGACGGCGTCACCCGCGCGAACGCCTGCCCCAGCAGGCTGCCGACGAGCGCCCGGTGCGGCGCCACCACACCCTTGGGCCGCCCCTGCGACCCCGAGGTGAACAGCACGCAGGCGAGATCCTCGCCGTCGACCGGCGTCCCCGGATCGGTCCCGGGCGCCCCTTCGAGACGCGGATCGTCGATCCGTACGAGACGCGGGCCGTCCCGCTCCGCCACCTCGTCCGGCAGGGGGCGGTCGCTCACCACGGTCCGGCAGCCGGTCGCCCGTACGCACTCGGCGGCCCGCGCGCCGGGGAAGTCCGGGTCCAGCAACACATAGGCGGCACCCGACTTGAGGGCCGCGAGAAGGGCCGTCACCAGGCGTGGGCCGCGCTCCAGGCGCACCCCCACCCAGTCGCCGCGGCCGATCCCGAGGCCGATCAGGTGGTGGGCCAACCGGTTCGCGTGCCGGTCCAGTTCACCGTAGGAGACGCGCTCGCCCTCGAAGACCAGGGCGGTCGCGTCCGGTTCGCGGGCGGCCTGGTCGGCGAACACCGTGTGCACGCACGGATGCCGGGGGAGCGGAAAGCGTTCGCCCCTGCCCGCGTCCAGCATCCGCCCGGCCTCCTGCGCGTCACACGGCTCGATGTCACCGGGGCGCGCGCGGGGATCGTCCGCGATCACGCCGAGCACCCGCGTCAGCTGGGTGGCCAGGACGCGTGCGACAGCCGCGGGCACGCGGCTCGTGTCGTGGTGCAACCGCACCGAGAGGCGCTCCCCGGGCGTCACCACGACCGTCACCGGGTAGTGCGCCGTCTCCTCGCAGCCGACCTCGCCGACCCGCAGTCCGCCCAGGTCACGGCTCCATGGCGGTACGTCGGGCACCGCCTCCACGGTCACCGTCGTGTCGAGCAGCGGCCCGTCCACGCCGGCGGCCCTGGCCGCCTCGCCCAGGCCCACGTGGTCGTGCGGGGCCAGCGCCAGCCGTCGCGCCCGTACGTCGGCGAGCAGGTCGGCCAGGGTCGCCGAGGCGCCCGTCCGGACCCGTACGGGCACCGTGTTGACGAGCATGCCCACCATGTCCTCGACGCCGTCCAGTTCGGCCGGGCGGCCGCTGAGGACGGAGCCGAACGTGACGTCGTCCCGATCGGTGTGGCGCGCCAGCACCAGCGCCCACGCGGCCTGGACGGCCGTCGTGAGGGTGGCGTTCAAGCTCCGTATCCTCCCGCCGAGTTCGGCGGTCTGCGCGGGTGAGAGCTCTCGCGTGACGGTCGCCCAGCGCGCGGCCGTCCCGCCTGACTCCGGCGCGAGCAGCGTCGGCGGCGCGTCCGCCAGTTCCTCCCGCCAGGCCCGCTCGGCGGCCGCCCGGTCGCGCCCCGCGAGCCAGCCGAGGAAACCGCGGTACGGCACCGGTGGCGCCAGGTCCTCGTCGGCGTACCCGGCCAGGACCTCGCGCAGCAGCACGGAGGCGCTCCAGCCGTCCAGCACGCAGTGGTGCGCGGTGACCGCCAGGCGGTACCGGTCGGCGCCGTCGCGCACCAGGTCGAAACGGATCAGCGGGCCGCCCTCGACGCCGACGCCGCCGGTGCGCGCGGCGCGCAGCACGGCCTCGCCGTCGTCCGGGCCGGCCACCGACCAGTGCGGCTCCACGTCACGGGGGACGACCTGCACGGGCTGTCCGTTGGCCCGGTGGTGGATGCGGGCCCGCAGATTGGGGTGGCGCACCAGCGTCCGCCGTACCGCGTCGCGCAGCCGTGCCTCGTCCAGCGGGCCCTCCAGCGGGACGGTGTACTGCGCGACGTAGAGCCCGCGCGCCCCGTCCTCCGCCAGGGAGTGGAACAGGATGCCCTCCTGAAGAGGGGTGAGGGGGAGTATTTCGTCGATGGCCGGTGCTGACATCTGTCCTCCGCTCAGGGACGGATCGGGGGCCAGGCCCGGGGCCGCCCGCGCGGGGGACCCGGCCCGGGTGGCGGTCAGCCGCGCGAGAGCTGCGCGGCCAGGGAGGCGTACTCGCCGGGATCCAGGTCGGGCAGCAGCTCCGGCTCCGCTGCGGTACCGGCCGCCGGTGCCGGCGTGCCCACCGAGGCGGCGACTTCGGCCAGCGTGGCCGATCCGACGACATCGGCCACGGTGAGCGCGAGGCCCCGCGCGCGGGCCCGGTTCACCAGCCGCATCGCCGCCATGCTGTCGCCGCCCAGGCCGACGAAGGAGTGCCCCGGCGTCGCGTCGCCCGCCGGGCGCCGCAGCACCTCGTCGGTCGCGCCGCACAGCCAGGCCGTCACCTCGTCGGCGGCCTCCGCGGTGGCGGGCCCCGGCGCGGCGGGTGCCGTGCCGGGGCGCGGCGGCTCCGGCAGCGCCGCCCGGTCGAGCTTGCCGTTGCCGGTCAGGGGCACCCGCTCCAGGACCGCCCAGGCCGTGGGCACCAGCGCGTCCGGGAGCGAGTCCCGCAGGTGCGTGCCCAGGGCGTGCGGCTCGGGTACGGGCACGCCCGGCGCGGGTACGACGAAGCAGGCCAGCCACCGGTCGCCGTCCTGCGGCCCGGCGAGGACGACCGCCGCCTGGGTCACGGCCGGGTGGGTGCACAGCACCGCCTCGATCTCGCCGAGCTCGACGCGCCGGCCCCGGAACTTCACCTGCCCGTCGGTCCGGCCGATGAACTCCAGTGCTCCGTCGGCCCGTCGGCGCGCGAGATCGCCGGTGCGGTAGAGACGCGAGCCGGGCGGACCCAGCGGATTGGCCACGAAGCGCTCCGCCGTCTGACCCGGACGCGCCAGATACCCCTCGGCGAGTTGCGCGCCCGAGAGGTACAGCTCGCCCGTCACCCCGACGGGCACCGGGTCGAGCCGCTCGTCGAGCACGTGCGCACCGGTGTCCGCGACCGGGACGCCGATCGGCACGCTGTCCGGGTCCGCGTCGGGGCGGCAGGGCCACGCCGTGGCCGCCACCGTCACCTCGGTCGGCCCGTACAGGTTGTGCAACTCGGCGCCGAGCAGGGCCAGGCAGCGGTCGCGCAGCGACACGGGCAGCGCCTCGCCGATGCAGATGATCCGCCGCAGCCCCCGGCAGTGGACCGCGACGTCCGCGTCCAGGAACAGGCGCAGCATCGAGGGGACGAACTGGATCGTCGTCACGCCCCGGTGCGCGACGAGCGCGGCGAGGCCGTGCGGCTCGCGCTCCAGGCCCGGTGGCGCGACGACCAGGGCGGCGCCGCAGATCAGCGGCCAGAAGTACTCGTACGTGGACACGTCGAAGCCCACCGGTGTCTTCACCAGCACCCGGTCGTCGGCCGCCAGCGGGACGGCCTCCCGCATCCACCGCAGATGCCGGGCGATGGCCTCCTGGCGCACCACGACGCCCTTGGGGCGGCCGGTGGAACCGGAGGTGTAGATGAGGTAGGCGGGATCACCGGGGTGCGCGCGCACCACTTCGGCCCCCGGGGCCGACCCCGCGGGGGACGCCGCGGGGGACGCCGCGGGGAGTGTGGTCAGGACCCGGTCCGGCGCCGCCTCCTCCAGGATCAGCGCGGCACGCTGCGCGGGGGTGTCCTTCTCCAGCGGCAGATACGCCGCGCCGGCGGTCAGCACGCCGAGCAGGGCGACCACCAGGTCGGGGGAGCGGTCCAGGCGGACCGCCACCACACTGCCCGGGCCGATGCCGTCCTGGCGCAGGACCCCGGCCAGTTCACGGACCCGGCGCCACAGCTCCGCGTAGTCCAGGGTGACCTGGTCGGAAACGACGGCGGTGGCGTGCGGGGTGCGCTCCGCCTGAGCGGCGACGAGCGCGGGGAGCGTGAGGGCGGTCACCGTCCCGGCCCCGATCCGGTGGCGGCCGGCTCGCCCGGCCGGGGCGCCACCACGGTGAAGTGGCGGTCCACGTACTCCAGGCAGGCAGCCCGGTCCCGGCGTGTGAGCACCACCCGCCAGCCGTCCGGCACCCGGATGCCGTCGGGCCACAGCGAGTGCCGCCCCTGGTCGTTGACGAGCACCAGATAGGGGGCCGAGTCATCCTCGAACGGATTCGCCATGGGGCACCTCTTCCTTCCGTACGGTCGGCAGCGGGCCGACGTCGTCCCTGTTCACCGCGGTCGTGTCGTACTTGCCGAGGGCGCTGATCAGCATGCGCACCTCCAGATCCAGGCAGGCCGCCAGCCTCAGCAGCCCCTCCTCGGGGTCCTCGTCGGCGGCGACCAGCGCGGCCCGGCCCAGGCCCACCCCCCGCGCCCCGAGCGCCAGGCACTTCACCGCCCGGGTCCCTTCCCAGATCCGGCCCCCCGCGAGCAGGCACCCCGGGCCGTCGCCGACGGCCAGCAGGCAGTCGAAGAGCGGCAGTCCCACGTGGTCGAGGAAACCGCCCGGCGCCCAGCCCGTGCCCCCCTCGGCGCCGTCCACCGTGACGCTGTCCGCGCCGGCCGCCCAGGCCACCCGGGCGGCCGCGCCGACGTCCCGGCCCGGGTGGAGCTTCACCCACACCCGGGCCCGCGGGTAGTTGTTGCGCATCAGGTTGATCTGCTGGCGCAGGATCTCCTCCGTGTACGTACCCGGGCTGGAGGCCCGCAGCGTCCGACCGTCGCCGGGAATCGGCAGCAGCGCGTACTGCTCCGCCACCGCCGCCGCGGCCTCGCCGTCCATCAGCGTCATCCCGCCCAGGCCCGGCTTCGCGCCCTGACCGGTCTTCAACTCGAAGGCCAGTCGCCCCGCTTCGAGGAACGGCTGGGCCGCCGGGTCGCTGTAGACCAGGTTCCACACCTCCGCGTCGGCGTCCTCGGTGCTCTGCTGCACCACGATCCCGCCGTGGCGGCCGTCGCCCTCCTCTCCGTACGCCTCGATCCGGGCCAGCAGCGCCCTGGCGGGCTGTGCCCCGAGGCGGCCGTAGCCGATGACCGGCACCACGTTCTCGCCGACGACCAGCGGGATGCCCAGCCGGGCCGCCTGCCGCCCGAGCGAGGTACCCAGGTCGCCGCGGGCCGCGGCGGTCGACCCGAACGCCGAGACGTAGAAGGGGAGCCGGGACGGAAATCCGCCGATCACGGTCTCCAGGGACACGTCCGACGGCATCGGCTCGCGCCCGAGGTCGATCAGTTTCTCCAGGCGCTGCTCCATGAACACCGGGGGGAGCAGCCGCAGCCGCTCCAGCGGATCGTCCTGCCCCGGCCCGGACCAGCCGCTGCCGTAGAGCGTCGCGCCATAGCCGTCAAGCGGCGGAAAAGCCGCCTCGACACCCGTGCGCGCGCGATGGCGCACGGCGGCCTCCGGAAATCCTGGCGCGCGCAGCATGCCGCTCATGCGGGCCTCCCGTAATGGAATGTGAGATCCCGTCGCAAAGGGTGGACACCAACGTAGCCCGCGGCGCGGACCCACCCGGAACTTCCGGTCGGAAGTTTCCCGAAAACCGCTCGGAACCGGACCCGGAGAGGAAGTCATCTCCGCCCCTGGTGGAGGGAGTTGGGCGTGAGAATGATTGACCGTCTCTCGATGTCCGTGGCTCGATGAGGGTATCTGGAAGGCCGCGAAAGGGGCTACCGATGGAAAAACGTCGAGTTTCCATTTTCGACACCACTCTGCGGGACGGCGAACAGGCGCCGTGCAATTCCATGAAGCCGCAGGAAAAACTGGAACTCGCGCTGCGGATCGAGGCACTCGGGGTCGACGTCGTCGAGACCGGCTTCCCCGCCTCCTCACCCGCGGAGACCGAGGCCACCCGGCTGATCTCCCGCCACCTCACCCGCGCCCGGTTCACCACGTTCTGCCGCGCCGTGCGCTCCGACATCGACTGCGCGGTGGCCGCCGGCGGCACCCGCAACCACGAGGTGCAGATCCTCGCCACCTCCAGCGAACTGCACCTCGACCGCAAGCGCCGCATCTCCCGCAAGGAGTCCATCGACGAGATCGTCGAGTGCGTCACCCACGCCCGCCGGATGGGCGTGCCCTACATCTCGCTCGCGCTGGAGGACGCCTCGCGCGGCTCGGACGAACTGCTACGCGCCCAGATCGAGGCGGGCGTGGACGCCGGAATCACCTGCGTCGTGGCGGCCGACACCTCCGGCTGCATGACCCCGGCCGAGTACGGCGAGCTCATGGGCAAGGTCCGCTCCTGGACACCGCCGCCCCTCAGCGTGTTCACTCACTGCCACGAGGACTTCGGGCTCTCCACGGCCAACACCCTCGCGGGCCTCCAGGCCGGGGCCGACGGCGTGCAGACCACGGTCGGCGGCATCGGGGAGCGCGCGGGCAACGCCGCCCTGGAGGAACTCGTCGCGCTCCTGTCGTACAAGAGCGACTCGCTGGGCCTGTACACCGACATCGACACCGTGGCCATGTACGGCGTGTACGAGGCGCTGCGCGACATCATCGGGCTGGAGCAGCCGCGCAACAAGGCGATCTTCGGGACGTACGCCTTCGGCAGCGCCGCCGGTATCCACCAGGCGGGGATACTGCGGGACCCCGCCACGTACGAGTTCGTGGAACCAGACCGCTTCGGCCGGGAGCGCTCCCTGCTCATCGCCCGCCACTCCGGCCGCTCGGTGCTGCGCCACCTGCTGGAGAACATGCGGGTGGACGTCGACGACGACCGGATGGAGGCGCTCTACCGCCGGCACATCACCGAACGCGTCGGCGGTGACTGCGAGGACATCTCGGTCCTGCGGCGCAGGCTCGCCGACGAACTGCTCACCGTCGGGGCGGCGCACTGAGACGCAACGCCGCGCACGAGGGCGGTGGGAGCCGGACCTCACGGTCCGGCTCCC
>NZ_JBEYFC010000413.1:0-8041 GCF_040634175.1 Streptomyces sp. NPDC007162 | reverse complement strand
GTGTTTCGACATCCAGACCATGACGCTCTGGTCCGGTTTGCCGGTCCTGCGGGCGACGCAGCGGCGGCAGGCCCACCGGATGGTCGCGACGCAAGCGAGCTGATGTGGGAGTTCTGCGGCATGGCCCGGACGGACGCCGGGCTGCGCAAGGCACTCGAGCGCATCCCGCAGATCCGCGAGGAGTTCTGGCGGCGCATCAAGGTGCCGGGGACCGGCGAGGAGTTCAACCAGTCCCTCGAGAAGGCCAACCGGATCGTCGACTACCTGGAACTGGCCGAGCTGATGTGCCTCGACGCGCTGCACCGCGCCGAGTCCTGCGGCGGTCACTTCCGGGAGGAGTCGCAGACGCCGGACGGCGAGGCCGCCCGCAGGGACGACGAGTTCGCCTACGCGGCGGCCTGGGAGTTCACCGGCACCGGGGACGCCCCGGTGCTGCACAAGGAAGACCTGGTCTTCGAGTACGTCCACCCCACCCAGCGGAGCTACGCATGAAGCTCACCCTGCGCGTCTGGCGGCAGAAGAACGCCGACGCCGACGGCGCGATGTCCACGTACGAGGTGGACGGCATCTCCAGCGACATGTCCTTCCTGGAGATGCTCGACACCCTCAACGAGGAACTCATCCTGCGCGGCGAGGACCCGGTCGCCTTCGACCACGACTGCCGCGAGGGGATCTGCGGCGCCTGCTCCCTGGTGATCAACGGGGACGCGCACGGGCCCGAGCGGACCACCACCTGCCAGCTGCACATGCGGTCCTTCCAGGACGGCGACACGATCGACATCGAGCCGTGGCGGGCGTCCGCGTTCCCGGTGATCAAGGACCTGGTCGTGGACCGGTCCGCGTTCGACCGGATCATCCAGGCCGGCGGGTACGTCACCGCGCCCACCGGCTCGGCGCCGGAGGCCCATGCCACGGCGGTGCCGAAGGCCGACGCCGACTTCGCGTTCGAGCACGCCGAGTGCATCGGGTGCGGGGCGTGTGTCGCCGCCTGTCCCAACGGGGCGGCGATGCTGTTCACGTCCGCCAAGGTGAATCACCTGAACGTGCTGCCGCAGGGGGCGCCCGAGCGGGAGACGCGGGTGCTGGACATGGTGGCGCAGATGGACGCGGAGGGGTTCGGGGGGTGCACGTTGGCGGGGGAGTGCGCGACGGCGTGCCCGAAGGGGATTCCGCTGGTGTCCATCACGAGCATGAACAAGGAGTGGCTGCGGGCTGCCCGGAAGGCGGGGAAGAGGTAGCGCAGTTCCAGGACGTTCGCCGAAAGGTGCGGACGGGCGGGGTCGGGGTCGGTGCTCTCCGGCCCCGTCTCGCGTTTCCGGGTGCCGTCGGGTCCCCCGGCATTCAGCAGTCCCACATCCACGGGTCCCGCGCATGTCACGCCGAGTCCAGCCTGCCACGGAAGAAAGCAGGTGCAGATTTCCTCAGCTTCCGCTCGGCGCAGGAGACCTCCATGACCGCCATGCCCGCCTCACCCCCCGCCCTCGCCGCCCCGCCCGGGGACGCCGGCTATCTGGTGCAGCTCGCCCGTGACGAGGACGACGTCCGGGCCGCACAGCGACTGCGCCACCACGTGTTCGCCGGAGAGATGGGCGCCCGGCTCGACGGGCCGGAACCGGGCCTGGACGCGGACGCCTTCGACGCGTACTGCGACCACCTCCTCATCCGCGAGGCCCTCACCGGCGAGGTCGTCGGCACCTACCGGCTGCTGCCCCCGGAGCGCGCCGCGGTCGCCGGCCGCCTGTACTCCGACGGGGAGTTCGACCTGTCCCGGCTCGACGGCATCCGCTCCGGACTGGTCGAGGTCGGCCGGTCCTGTGTGCACCCCGCACACCGCGACGGCGCCGTCATCGGCCTCATCTGGGCCGGCATAGCCCGCTACATGGTGGACCGCGGCCACGAGTGGCTGGCCGGCTGCTGCTCCGTCCCGCTCGCCGACGGCGGCACTCTCGCCGCCGCCACCTGGGACCGGGTCCAGGCCAAGCACCTTGCCCCGGAGGAGTTCCGGGTACGGCCGCTGCGGCCCTGGGTGCCCGACGGCCCCGCTCCCGAGGGCCGCGCCGAACTTCCCGCGCTGCTGCGCGGCTATCTGCGCCTCGGCGCCTGGGTGTGCGGCGCGCCCTCGCACGACCCGGACTTCGGGGTCGCCGACCTGTACGTGCTGCTGTCGATGCGCCGGGTCAACGCGCGCTATCTGCGGCACTTCCTCTCGCTCGTCCCGGCCTGATGAGCGTCTGGCTGCCCAGCGCGCCCTGCACCCCGGGCGCGTGTGTGGAACGCGCGGGGTCCCGCACGGCCGTACCCCGGGCCGTGCTGCGGTTCGCCGCGGTCGTGGTCCTGATGCTGACCGCGATCGCGCTGCTCCCGCTCGGCGGGAGGATCCCCGCCGAGTGGGTGCGGCGGTTCTGCCGGCTGCTGGTGCGGGCCGCGGGCGTCCGGGTCCGGCTCACCGGCAGCGCGCCGGGCACCGGCGGGGTGCTGCTCGTCGCCAACCACATCTCGTGGCTGGACATACCGCTGCTGGCCGCCGTCCGGCCGGCGCGGATGCTCGCCAAGCAGGAGATCCGCGCGTGGCCGGTGGCCGGCGCGCTGGTGGCCGGGGCCGGGGTCCTGTTCATCGACCGCGACCGGCTGCGCGCGCTGCCCGGCACCGTCGCCCGGATCGCGGGCGCGCTGCGGGAGGGGGCCGCGGTGGTCGCCTTCCCGGAGGGCAGCACCTGGTGCGGCCGGGCCCAGGGACGCTTCCGCCGGGCCGTGTTCCAGGCCGCGCTGGACGCCGGCGCGCCCGTGCAGCCGGTGCGGCTGCGGTACCGGCTGGCCGCGGGAGGGGCCAGCACGGTGCCCGCCTATGTCGGCCAGGACACGCTGCTGGCCTCCCTGTGGCGGGTGGTGTCGACCCGTGGCCTGGTGGCCGAGGTGGACGTACGGCCGTTGATACCGGCCGGCGGCCACCCGGACCGGCGCGCCCTCGCCCGAGCCGCCCAGCCGCCGGCCCACGAGCCGGCCTGGACGCACGCGGTCCTGGTGAACCCCGAGCCGGGTGCCCAGTGGCCCGTCTCCCAGTGGAGCCTGAGCAGGTCGACGCCGTAGCCACTGCCGTCGGAGCCGGAAAGGCCCGGACGGGCGAGCTCCCGACGGGACGCGGTGACGTCCTGGGCGCGTCGCTCGGACCGCCGGGGCGCTGTGACGCCTTGCCGGAGGTCACCGGCCGAGGACGCGGGAGAGATAGGGAGCCGTGACACTGCCCTCGGCCCGCGCCACCTCGGCCGGCGGACCCGCCGCCACGATCCGGCCGCCCCGGTCGCCGCCGCCCGGCCCCAGGTCGATCACCCAGTCGGCGCCCGCGACCACCGACATGTCGTGCTCCACGACCACGACGGTGTGCCCCGCGTCGGCCAGCCCGTGCAGCTGCCGCATCAGCACCTCGACGTCTGCCGGATGCAGTCCCGTCGTCGGCTCGTCCAGGAGGTAGAGGGTGTGACCGCGCCGACCGCGCTGCAACTCGTTGGCCAGCTTGATCCGCTGGGCCTCGCCGCCGGACAGTTCCGTGGCGGGCTGCCCCAGGCGCAGATAGCCGAGCCCCACGTCGAGCAGGGTGGCCAGGCTGCGCGCCACGGCGGGGGTGTCCGCGAAGAACTCCGCGGCGCTCTCCACCGTCAGGTCCAGCACGTCGGCGATGCTCCGTCCCCGGTACGACACCTGGAGCGTCTCCGGGTTGTAGCGTGCCCCGCCGCAGTCCGGGCAGGGGGCGTAGGTGCTGGGCAGGAACAACAGCTCCACACTGACGAAACCCTCGCCCTGGCAGGTCTCGCACCGGCCGCCCGCGACGTTGAAGGAGAACCGGCTCACGCCGTAACCGCGTTGCGCCGCCTGGTCGGTGGCGGCGAACACCTTCCGTACGACGTCGAACAGGCCGGTGTAGGTGGCCAGGTTGGAGCGCGGGGTGCGGCCGATCGGCTTCTGGTCGACCGACACCAGGCGACCGACGCCGGTCAGCTCCTCGGTGATCTCGCCGATGAGTGTCGACTTGCCGGATCCGGAGACCCCGGTGACCGCGGTGAGGACGCCGAGCGGGAACTCGGCGGTGACCTCGCGCAGGTTGTGCCGGGTGACCGGCCCGACCCGCAGGGAGCCCGTCGCCGGCCGTGGACTGCGCGGCGGCACGGGGGACTCGTCGAAGAGGTAGCGGGCCGTGGCCGACCCGGCGACCTTCGCCAGCTCCGCCACCGGTCCGCTGTGCAGCACCTCCCCGCCGTGCTCACCGGCGCGCGGGCCCACGTCCACCAGCCAGTCGGCGCCACGCATCACGTCCAGGTGGTGCTCGACCACGAACACCGAGTTCCCGGCCGCCTTGAGCCGTTCGAGGACCCTGAGCAGCGCCTCGGTGTCCGCCGGGTGCAGCCCGGCCGACGGCTCGTCCAGGACGTACACGACACCGAAGAGCCCGGAGCGCAACTGCGTGGCCAGGCGCAGGCGCTGCAGCTCGCCCGCCGAGAGGGTGGGCGTCGCACGGTCCAGGCTGAGATAGCCGAGGCCCAGTTCGACGACCGGGGCGATCCGGGAGGTGAGGTCACCCGTGAGCACCCGGACGGTCTCCGAACCGCCGGCGGCGCCGAGGATTTCGGCGAGTTCGGTCAGGGGCAACGCGACGAGTTCGGCGATGGTACGCCCCCCGAAGGTCACCGCGAGTGCCTCCGGCCGCAGCCTGCTGCCCCCGCACACCGGGCAGGGCGCACTGGTCAGGAACCGCTCCGCCCTCGCCCGCAGGGCCGGGCTCCTGGAGTCCGCGAAGGTCTTCAGCACATACCGGCGGGCACTCATGTACGTGCCCTGGTAGGGACGTTGGATGCGGTCGGCGTCCCGGACCGGGTGCACGGTGACCACCGGCTGCTCGTCCGTGAAGAGGATCCACTCCCGCTGCGCGGCGGGCAGTTCGCGCCAGGGCCGGTCCACGTCGTGGCCGAGGGCGTCCAGGATGTCCCGGAGGTTCTTGCCCTGCCAGGCGCCCGGCCAGGCGGCGATCGCGCCCTCGCGGATCGACAGCGAGGGATCCGGGACCAGCGACTCCTCGGTCGTACCGTGCACACGTCCCAGGCCGTGGCACCGAGGACAGGCGCCGACCGCCGTGTTCGGGGAGAACGCGTCGGAATCGAGCCGCTCGGCGCCCGGCGGATAGTCGCCCGCGCGCGAGAACAGCATCCGCAGGGAGTTGGAGAGGTTGGTGACCGTGCCGACCGAGGACCGGGAGGTGGGGGCGGAGCGGCGCTGCTGGAGCGAGACCGCCGGCGGCAGCCCGCTGATCTCCGCGACCCTGGGCGCCCCGACCTGGTGGATCAGCCGGCGCGCGTAGGGCGCGACCGACTCGAAGTAGCGCCGCTGGGCCTCGGCGTAGATCGTGCCGAAAGCCAGGGACGACTTCCCCGAGCCGGACACGCCGGTGAAGACGGCCAGCACGTCCCGGGGCACGTCCACGTCGACGCCCTTGAGGTTGTGCTCCCGGGCGCCACGGACGCGGACGAAGGGATCGTGGGGGCTGTGCATCGGGCGGGAACTCCGTGTCGGGGCGGGGCAAACCCGCCGATCGTAGCCCGTGGGTCCCCTACTGCGGAGGCGGGTTGCCCTGGTCGCGGCTCCGGTCGATGTAGTCGTCGGCCTGCTTCTGGCCCATGTCGACCTGGGACT
Organism: Streptomyces sp. NPDC007162; assembly: GCF_040634175.1. Taxonomy (NCBI): domain Bacteria; kingdom Bacillati; phylum Actinomycetota; class Actinomycetes; order Kitasatosporales; family Streptomycetaceae; genus Streptomyces; species Streptomyces sp. NPDC007162. The sequence goes on along the minus strand of NZ_JBEYFC010000413.1, from coordinate 2,362 downwards.
GGTACTTGTTCCCGGTCCGCTGGTCGATCATGTCACCGCCCTTGTCGACGCCCCGCTTGGCCTGCTCCTCGTGGCCCTTGAGCATCCCCTTGAGCTTGTCCAGCATGGACATGGCAGCCCTCCTAGCTGGTTGCGGCTTACTCCCCAGCGTCACCGGCCCGAGCCGGGTCCGCATCTCGGCGGGTGTCGCCGTACGGGCCCGGCATGCCTGTGCCGGCTTGAACGGGCCGGGAAACAGGTCGCCGGCGGGTCCAGGAGGCCTGGAGGTCCACGAGCGCGGCCAGCCGCCGATAGGAGTCCAGGAGGGCGGTGCGGTCGTACGTGCTGGTGGTGACCAGTACCTCGTCCGCGGCGGTCTCCTTCAGGGCGGTCTCCAGCTCGTGCGCCACCTGGTCCGCCGTCCCGGCGATGTGGCCGGTGAGCCCCGACTCGTAGAAGTCGCGCTCCCTGGCGGTCATCGGCCGTGCCGCCACGGCGTCGGCCGGGGGCAGCGGGGGGAAGGTGCCGTGGGTGCGGGAGTACGCCGTCGACCACGCCTCCGGGACCAGCAGACGGCGGGCGGCCTCGGGGGTGTCGGCGACGGCTACCGTCCCCGAGATCACGACGTACGGCTCGGCGGCCCAGGCAGAGGGGCGGAAGCGGTCGCGGTAGCGGTCGATGCCGCGTCGCATCTTCTCCCGGTTGCGCAGATCGCCGATGACCAGGGGCAGCCCGGCACGGGCCGCGATGTCCGCGCCCTCGCCCATCGCCAGCACGAACGGCGGCACCCGCAGCCCCTGCGCGGGGCGCGCCCGCACACCGGTCGGCGAGGTCCCCTCGAACCAGCCGAGCAGCTCGCCGAGTTGGGCCGCGAAGTCCTCGGCGTCGCCCTTGTCGCGGCCCAGCGCCCTGCGCACCCCGTCGGTGAAGCCCACGGACCGGCCGAGGCCCATGTCGATCCGGCCCGGGTACAGCGACTCCAGCACCCCGAACTGCTCGGCCACGACCAGGGGCCGGTGGTTGGGCAGCATGACACCGCCGGTGCCGACCCGGACGGTCCGGGTCGCGCCGGCCACGGCGGCGGCCAGCACCGTCGGCGCCGAACCGGCGACCCCGGGCACCCCGTGGTGCTCCGACACCCAGAAGCGGTGGTAGCCGAGGGCCTCCACCTCCCGGGCCAGCGCCACGGTGTCCCGCAGCGCCTCGCCGGGCGTGTGCCCCTCACGGGTGCGCGAGCGGTCGAGGACGGAGAACCGGGTCCGGGCGATGCTTGCGTTCACAGGGGGTTCAACACCCGGGCGGCGCCAGGATTCCCGTCCTCCTGCCGACCGTCCGCCGGGGCCGGTCGCGCGCCGTTCTAGGGTTGCCGTGTGACAGAGAGCAGCAAGCGGCCGGTCGCCGTGTTCGACATCGACAACACCCTTGCCGACACCGCGCACCGGCAGCGGTTCCTGGAGCGCGGTCCCCGGGACTGGGACGCGTTCTTCGCCGCCGCGCCGCACGATCCGCCGCTCGCCGAGGGGATCGCGCTGGCCGTGGCGAACGCGGCGGAGTGCGAGATCGTCTATCTCACCGGCAGGCCCGAGCGCTGCCGCCGCGACACGCTGGACTGGCTCGCCGCCCACGGGCTGCCCGAGGGCCGGGTGCACATGCGGCGCAACGCCGACCGCAGGCCCGCCCGGCACACCAAGCTGGAGATTCTGCGCCGCCTCGCCGACCGCCGGGAGGTCCGCGTCCTGGTCGATGACGACGAGCTGGTGTGCGACGACGCCGAACGGGCCGGGTTCACCGTCGTGCGGGCCCGCTGGGCCGACCGCTCGGCCGCGCTGGAGCAGGCCCAGGAGGGGGAGGGGCGGACCTGAGCCGGCCGCGCCTCAGTCCCCGTCGTCGATGCGGAAGCCCACCTTCAGGCCCACCTGGTAGTGCTCGATCTGCCCGTTCTCGATCTGGCCCCTGACCTGCGTCACCTCGAACCAGTCCAGGTTGCGCAGGGTCTGGCCGGCGCGGGCGACACCGTTGCGGATGGCCTGGTCGAGGCCTTCGTGCGAGGTGCCGACGATCTCGGTGACCCGGTAGGTGTGGTTCGTCATCGGGAAGCTCCTCTCGTCGTCACTCCACCGTGCCGCACGCGGAAGCGGAACGCGAGATGTCGGTTCCGAACAGCTGACAGGCCTTGACCCTCGGCATTGGTCCATACCAAAATCTCGTACACCCGTACGGGCACCCTTGCTCGTTCCCCCACGTCGGGCCCCTTCGCTGTCCACCCAGACAGAACAGGACCCCCGCAGTGAGACGTCGTCGCCCGCTCGCCCTCGTCTGTGTGTCCGCCGCCCTGCTGAGCGCCTGCGGAGTGCTGCCGGGCAGCGGGGGCGGACGGCACACC
>NZ_JBEYFC010000412.1:0-8081 GCF_040634175.1 Streptomyces sp. NPDC007162 | reverse complement strand
GGCGGCGGCCACCCTCTACTGGGCCTTCTACCTCCGCCCCCGCAAGAACACCCACTGGGTCGTCTCCATCCCGGAGGACGTGGCGTCCCGATAGGGGCGCGGGGCCGTATCGATCTGCGGCTCCTTCGCGCGGGCGCGAGCAACCCCCACCGGCCCGCAAGCCCACCGCCCGCGCTCCGCGGCGTTCCGGTGTACCGCGCCCGAAGTACACGGCAACGCACCCGTACTCCTCGAGGATGGCCCGCTGTTCAGCCCAGCGTCGGCATCCGTTGTCCGTCCGGGGCCGTACCGTTGAGGCATGGATCTTCGACTGCCCGCCTGGCGAGCCCTGCTCCGGCGGCCGCGACGGCTTTTGCCCGCCGCGGCCGCCGTCGTGGTGCTGGTCGGCGCCGGCACCTGGACGGCCGTCGCCGCCTCCGACGACACACCGGCGGTGCACCGGACCGACAGGGTGATGGCGGTGGACGGCGTACGCCTGGACACCTCGTTCTTCACCACGCCCGGCACCGGCCGCCACCCCGCGGTCCTCCTCGCCCACGGCTTCGGCGGCAGCAAGAACGACATGCGCGCCGAGGCCGAGGACCTCGCCCGGGACGGCTACGCGGTCCTCACCTGGTCCGCCCGCGGCTTCGGCAGCTCCACCGGAAAGATCGGCCTCAACGACCCGAAGGCCGAGGTCGCCGACGTCTCCCGGCTCATCGACTGGCTGGCGAAACAGCCCCAGGTACAGCTCGACAAGCCCGGCGACCCGCGCGTCGGCATGGCCGGCGGCTCCTACGGCGGCGCCATCTCCCTCCTCACCGCAGGCTACGACGACCGCGTCGACGCCATCGCCCCGTCCATCACGTACTGGAACCTCGCGGACGCCCTGTTCCCGGACGGCGTCTTCAAGAAGCTGTGGGCCGGAATCTTCTTCAACACGGGCGGCGGCTGCGCGAAGTTCGAGCCCGCGCTGTGCGCGATGTACGACCGGGTCGCCGAGTCGGGCACGCCGGACGCCGCCGCCGTCAAGCTCCTCGAAGAACGCTCACCGTCGGCCGTGGGCAGCCGCATCAAGGTGCCCACCCTGCTCTTCCAGGGCCAGACCGACTCCCTGTTCACCCTCTCCCAGTCGGACGCGGCGGCGAAGGCCATCAAGGCCAACGGCGCCCCCGTCGACGTCGACTGGATCGCCGGCGGCCACGACGGCGGCGACCTGGAGACCGGCCGTGTCGAGGCCCGCGTGACCTCCTGGTTCGACCGGTACCTGAAGGGCGACAAGGCCACCGACACCGGCCCGGCCTTCCGGATCACCCGCACCGGAGGCGTCGACTCCGCCAACGGCACCGCCCAGCTGCGCGGCGCGACCGCCGACAGCTACCCCGGCCTGGAGAGCGACCGGAAGGACATCGCCCTCCAGGGCGGCACCCAGCACGTCCAGAACCCGGCCGGCGCCAGCCCGCCCGGCGTCTCCGCGCTGCCCGGCCTCGGCGGCGGCGGCCTCGCCCAGCTCTCCTCCCTCGGCGTGGGCGTCTCCCTGGACTTCCCGGGCCAGTACGCCCGCTTCGACTCCGCCCCGACGACCGACAACGTGCAGATCACCGGCGCCCCCACGGCCACCGTCCACCTCACCTCGACCAGTGACGACGCCGTGCTCTTCGGCAAGGTGTACGACGTCGGCCCGGACGGCACCCAGCAGGTGCTGCCCTCCCAGCTGGTCGCCCCGATCCGCGTCACGGGAGCCAGGGCCGGCAAGGACGTCACCCTGACCCTCCCGGCCATCGACCACGAGGTCCAGAAGGGCCACCGGCTGCGCCTGGTCCTCGCCTCCACCGACCTGGGCTACGCCTCCCCGGCCGCCCCCGCCACCTACACCGTCTCCCTCAAGAGCCCCCTGAGCGTGCCCACCGCACCGCAGGTGGACACGGCCGCCGCAGCACTGCCCGCCTGGGTGTGGTGGCTGCCGCTGGCCGGCGCGCTGGCCGCCCTGGCCCTGCTGTTCACCGGCCGCCGCAGCACCACGGCCCCGGCCCCCGCCCCGGAACTCGCCGCGGTCCCGCTCCAGATAACGGACCTGAGCAAGCGCTACGCGCGCTCCACCGACCGGTACGCGGTACGCGACCTGTCCTTCCGTGTCGAACAGGGCCAGGTGCTCGGCCTGCTCGGCCCCAACGGCGCGGGCAAGACCACCACCCTGCGCATGCTGATGGGCCTGATCAAGCCCGACGACGGCGAGATACGGGTCTTCGGGCACGCCATCCGCCCCGGCGCGCCCGTCCTCTCCCGGGTCGGCGCCTTCGTGGAGGGCGCGGGCTTCCTGCCGCACCTGTCCGGCCGGGAGAACCTGGAGCTGTACTGGCAGGCCACCGGCCGCCCGGCCGAGGACGCCCACCTCGAAGAGGCCCTGGAGATCGCCGGCCTCGGCGACGCCCTGGCCCGCGCGGTCCGCACGTACTCCCAGGGCATGCGCCAGCGCCTCGCCATCGCCCAGGCCATGCTCGGCCTGCCGGACCTGCTCATCCTCGACGAACCGACCAACGGCCTCGACCCGCCGCAGATCCGCGAGATGCGCGAGGTGATGATCCGCTACGCGGCGGCCGGCCGCACGGTGATCGTCTCCAGCCATCTCCTCGCCGAGGTCGAGCAGTCCTGCACCCACCTCGTGGTGATGGACCGCGGCCGGCTCGTACAGGCCGGTCCGGTCGCCGAGATCGTCGGCTCCGGCGACACCCTCCTGGTCGGCACCGGCACCCCCGTGGAGGAACCGGTCGTGGAGAAGGTCGCCGCACTGCCCGGCATCGCCTCGGTGACCCGCACCGACGACGGCCTGCTCGTCCGCATGGAACCCGGCGGCAGCGCCTCGCGCATGGTCGCCGAACTCGTCCGGCTCGACGTACCGGTGGCCTCGGTCGGCCCGCACCGCCGGCTCGAAGACGCCTTCCTGACCCTGATCGGAGGTTCCGCATGAGCACCGTCACCGAGAAGGCGGCGGTCGCCTCCGGCTACCGGGCGGGCCGCACCCTGCCGCTGCGTGTCGAACTGGCCCGCCAGTTCAAGCGGCGCCGCACCCTGGTGATGGGCGGCATCCTGGCCGTACTGCCGTTCGTGCTGCTCATAGCGTTCGCGGTCGGCGGGCAGCCGGGCCGGGAGAACGGCCAGGTCACCCTCCTGGACACGGCCACCGCGTCGGGCGCCAACTTCGCCGCGGTCAACCTGTTCGTGTCGGCGGGCTTCCTGCTGGTCATCCCGGTCGCCCTGTTCTGCGGGGACACCGTCGCCTCCGAGGCCGGCTGGTCCTCCCTGCGCTACCTGCTCGCCGCGCCCGTGCCCAGGGCCCGGCTGCTGTGGTCCAAGCTGGTCGTCGCCCTCGGCCTCAGCCTCGCCGCGATGATCCTGCTGCCGCTGGTCGCCCTGGCCGTCGGCACCGCCGCCTACGGCTGGGGGCCGCTCCAGATCCCCACCGGCGGCTCGCTGGACACCGGCACCGCAGCCCAGCGCCTCGCGGTCGTGGTCGCGTACCTCTTCCTGTCCCAACTGGTCACCGCCGGACTCGCGTTCTGGCTGTCCACGAGGACCGACGCACCGCTCGGCGCGGTCGGCGGTGCCGTCGGCCTGACCATCGTCGGCAACGTCCTGGACGCGGTCACCGCCCTCGGCCACTGGCGGGACTTCCTCCCCGCGCACTGGCAGTTCGCCTGGGCGGACGCCGTACAACCGCACCCCGAGTGGTCCGGCATGATCCAGGGCACCGCGGTGTCCGTGACGTACGCCCTCGTGCTGTTCGCCCTGGCCTTCCGGGGTTTCGCCCGCAAGGACGTGGTCTCCTAGGGCCTGTTGCGCCCTGGCCCCCGGTCCGTGGCCGCTTCGAGACCCATCCGCAACGCGTCGGGGCGCACGTTTCGGACCCCTGCGCCGTCGGAGTCGACAGAAAAGCCAGACAGTCGACTCCGACCGGCACAGGGGGCACACGATGGAACGACACCGGACCAGACGACAGACGTACGGGGCACTGCTCGCCCTCACCACCGCGGTCACGCTGCTCCTGACGGGCTGCGGCGCGGACGAGAACCACACGAGCGACGGCCCGAACCACAGCCTCGGCCTCCCGGCCCCGGCCCCCTCCGGGGCGCAGGACGACGACTCCGGCCACCTCTCCACCTTCGCCCTGGACGTCGACACCGCCTCCTACGGCTACGCCCGCCACACCCTCGCCGACGGCGGCCGCCCGGACCCCTCGACGATCCGCCCGGAGGAATTCGTCAACAGCTTCCGCCAGGACTACCCGACCCCCGAGGGCAACGGCTTCACGGTCACCGTCGACGGCGCCCGCACCGACCGCCCGAACTGGTCCCTGGTCCGTGTCGGCCTCGCCACCCGTCCCGCCGACGACCCGGACGAACGCCCCCCGGCCGCCCTCACGTTCGTCATCGACGTCTCCGGCTCCATGGGCGAGCCGGGCCGCCTCGACCTCGCCAGGAAGTCCCTGGACACGATGACCGACCGACTCCGCGACGACGACTCGGTGGCGATCGTCACCTTCAGCGAACACGCGGAGACCGTCCTGCCGATGACCCGCCTCGGAGGTCACCGCGCCGCGGTCCACGACACCGTCGACGGCCTGCGGGCCCTCTCCTCCACCAACCTCGGCGCGGGCGTCGAGACCGGCTACGCCACCGCCGTCAAGGGCCTGCGCAGGGACGCCACCAACCGCGTCGTACTGATCTCCGACGCCCTCGCCAACGACGGCGAGACCGACCCGAACGCCATCCTCAGGCGCATCGACGGCGACCGCCGCGCCTACGGCATCACCCTGTTCGGTGTGGGAGTCGGCAGCGACTACGGCGACGCGCTCATGGAACGCCTCGCCGACAAGGGCGACGGCCACACCGTCTACGTCTCCGACACCGCCACCGCGAACGACGTCTTCTGCCGTCAACTCCCCGAGAACATCGACCTGGTGGCCCGCGACGCCAAGGCCCAGGTCGCCTTCGACCCGCACACGGTCGCCGAGTTCCACCTCATCGGCTACCAGGACCGCAGGGTCGCCGACGAGGACTTCCGCAACGACCACGTCGACGGCGGCGAGGTCGGCCCGGGCCACACGGTCACCGCCCTCTACGCGGTCCGCACCACCCCCGGCACGGACGGCCACCTGGCCACGGCCACGATCCGCTGGCTGGACCCCGCCACCCGTACCCCGCACGAGAACACGGGCTCGATGGAGACCGACGCCCTGCACGACTCGGTCTGGACGGCGTCCCCCCGCTTCCAGGTGACGGCGGTGGCGGCCTACTTCGCGGACGCACTGACGGGAGGGGAGTACGACATCCCGGGAACACCGAGTCTCACGAGGCTTCGGTCGAGGGCCGCGACTCTGGCGAAGGTGACCGAGGACAAAGACGTCGCCGACCTTTTCACAGCGATCAGCGAGGCAGCGCCTCTTTAGGACCACATGGGTCCCACCCCATTGACCCACCCTTACCTACGAGTAAGTTGACGCCCCATGGGCGTACGCAAGGACCTCAGACGGGCAGGACGACGCACCGACTTGGCCGACCGGAGCAAGGTCCAGGTCACCAGGGACGCGCAGGGAGCCGTACGGGAGGCAAGGCGACCCCCACTCGCCCCACCCCTCACCACCGGCTCCCTCGCCGACCTCCCCTACACCAACGCCACCGAGCAACCCGACGCCACAGCTCTACGGCGCCCCGACGGCCCGGTCACCGCACGAGCCTTCGCCACCCAGGTCACCGCCGTCGCCAAGGGTCTGATCGGCGCCGGCCTCGCTGCAGGCGACCGCGTCGCCGTCATGTCCCGCACTCGCTACGAGTGGACCGTCCTCGACTTCGCCGTCTGGGCGGCCGGCGGCGTGACCGTCCCGGTCTACCCCACCTCCTCCGCGGCGCAGGTGGACTGGATCGTCAGGGACTCCGGCGCCCGGTACGTCGTCACCGAGACCCCGCAGCACACCGCCACGGTCACCACCGGCACCGCCGACCACCCCCAGGCCCCCCGCATCTGGGAACTGGACGCGAACGCGCTCACCGACCTCACCGCCCTCGGCCGGGAGGTCCCGGACGACGAGGTCGCCAAGCGACGCGCCACCCTCACCCCGGACACCGTCGCCACCGTCTGCTACACCTCCGGCACCACCGGCCGCCCCAAGGGCTGCGTCCTCACCCACGCCAACCTGCACACCGAGGCCGCCAACACGGTCGAGCTGCTGCACCCCGTCTTCCAGGCGGTCACCGGCCGGACCGCCGCCACCCTGCTGTTCCTCCCGCTCGCCCACATCCTGGGCCGCACCCTCCAGATCGCCTGCCTGCTGGGTCGCATCGAGATGGGTCACTTCCCGAGCGTGAAACCCGACGAACTCAGGCCCGCGCTGCGGGAGTTCAGACCGACCTTCCTGGTCGGGGTGCCGTACCTGTTCGAGAGGATCCACGACACGGGACGGGCCACGGCCGAGAAGATCGGCCGCGCCGCCTCCTTCGACCGCGCCGAGCGGATCGGCGTGCGCTTCGCCGAGGCCCACCTGAACAAGTTCCTCGGCACGGGCAAGGGGCCGGGGCCCGGACTGTACGCCGCCTGGGCGCTCTACGACCTGCTGGTCTACCGCCGGATCCGCAGGGAGCTCGGCGGCCGGATGCGGTACGCCATCAGCGGCGGCTCCCCGCTCGACCGGGACCTCAACCTGTTCTTCCTCGCCGCCGGGATCGTCGTGTACGAGGGCTACGGTCTGACCGAGACCAGCGCCGCCGCCACCATCGTGCCGCCGCTGGCGCCCCGGCCCGGCACGGTCGGACAGCCCGTGCCGGGCACCGCCGTCCGGATCGCCGACGACGGCGAGGTGCTGATCAAGGGTCCGGTGGTCTTCGGGTCGTACTGGAACAACCCGGCCGCCACCGCCGAAGTGCTCCCGGCGGACGGCTGGTTCGCGACCGGCGACCTCGGGGCGCTCGACGAGGACGGCTACCTCACCATCACCGGCCGGAAGAAGGACATCCTGGTCACCTCGGGCGGCAAGAACGTCTCCCCGGCCGTCCTGGAGGACCGGCTGCGCAGCCGGGCGCCGGTCGGCCAGTGCCTGGTGGTCGGCGACAACCGGCCGTTCGTCGCCGCGCTGATCACCCTGGACCCGGAGGCGGTCGCCCACTGGCTGTCCGTACGGAAGCTGCCACCGGACACCCCGCTCGCCGAGCTGGTGCGCGACGACCGGATGCGGGCCGAGGTGCAGAAGGCGGTCGACCACGCCAACCAGGCCGTCTCGCGCGCCGAGTCGATCCGCTCCTTCGCCCTGGTCGAGGGCGAGTTCAGCGAGGACAACGGCCTGCTCACCCCGTCCCTGAAGGTCAAACGGCATGCGGTGACCGCCCGGTACGCGGCCGAGATCGAGGCGCTCTACCGCGGCTGAGCGAAGCGGAGGCGGCGGGCCACCGGAAGGAACCGGTGACCCGCCGCCCGTGAAGCGTCCCGCTCAGCTGTTGCCGGTGCCGTTCGCGGACAGGGCCGAGATGTCGTCCAGGATGTGCGACAGCGGCTCGTCGCCCTTGGCCTGGGTGGAGTTCTCGACGCACTGCTGGTTCTGCGGCGCCGACAGGACCGGCACGTCCTGCAGCACGCCGACAGCACCGAGGCCGACCAGGCCCTGGAGGTTCAGCTTCGCCGGGAGGCCGATGCAGGGCTTGTTGAAGGAGCCCTGGATGAGGGCCATCTGGGGGCTCATGTTGCCGAACGTGGCGGAGTTGCCGAACGCCTGCTGGGCGTCGTTGCCGCTGAAGGAGGTGGTGCCGTGGTCGTTGCCGGTTGCCAGGGCCGGCGAGGCGGCGGCAGCGGAGGCGCCGACGACGGAGGCAGCGACAGCGGCGGCGGCCAGAACCTTCTTGATCACTTGTCAGTTCCCTTCTGAGGACACCCCGTCCACCGGAGCGCACTGGTCAACTGCGCGCGCTCCGTTTGGTTGCTCCGCTTCACTCCAATGGCCCACGGTCCGACAATCTCCCGAATTCGCGAACGGGTGACGTGTTGCTCCGTGCCGCAACCAATCCGGTTGCAGGGGGTTGATGCCGGACAGGAACGTCCGTCTTGACCTGGAGCCAGGA
>NZ_JBEYFC010000411.1:0-8089 GCF_040634175.1 Streptomyces sp. NPDC007162 | reverse complement strand
TTCCCTCGTTTAGCTCCGCAAAAAGCGGGCAGAAGAACACGGGTAAGCCATCCATGGAAAAGTAATTCGGATTTGCTTTGAATTCAGGCACCGGTCGCAGGGGCCGCCGCGGTGGCGCGGGGCGCGATGTCCGGGGCGTAGGCGCCGCATCCGGGGCACACCAGGGCGCCGTTGAGGTGCCGACGGCACAAGGTGCAGTAGTCCATCCGCGGTCTTCCTGAGTCGACTGCGCCGACGGCGCGCTGGGCCGTGGCCTGGTCTCGTTCGCACGTGGGATCGAACGGCCAGAACGCTAGCGAGCCTTTGGCCAGGCAGTGTGCAGCCTGTGTGGTGCTTCTGCGCAGATGCCGTCCGGACTGTGCGGACAGAGACGTTTCGTGGCCTGCCCGGAGCTCAGTCCGAGGCGGACGCGTCTTCGCGCGGCGGCGGCGCGGCCGAGGCGCGGACGACGAGGTCGACCGGCGGCCCGCTCGCCGGCAGGGGGTCCGCCGCCGGGTTCTCGATGGCGTGCACCAGGCGTTTCAGGCCCTCCTGGGCCACGGCGTCGAAGGGCTGGCGCACCGTGGTGAGCGGGGGAGTCACGTAGGCGGCGACCGGGATGTCGTCGAAGCCGACCACGCTGACGTCCTCCGGCACCCGCCGGCCGGCCTCCGCCAGGGCCCGGATCAGGCCGATCGCCATGTCGTCGTTGGCGGCGAAGACGGCGGTGACCGTGTCGTCCGCGGCGAACGTCCGGCCCGCCGCGTACCCGGACGCGGCCGACCAGTCACCCGTGACGACCGGGGGCACGGCCCTGTCCTGTGCGGTCAGGGCGGCCCGCCACCCCTCCAACCGGTACCGCGCGGCGTACCAGCGCTGCGGACCGGCGAGATGGTGGACCGTACGGTGCCCCAGGGACAGCAGGTGTTCGGTGGCGGTGTGGGCCATCAGGTCGGCGCCGTCGCCCGCGGTCAGCACGGTGGGCGCGGTGACCGGCGGCGGCGCGCCGATCACGAGCACCGGAACGTCGACGCGCAGCGAGGTGCCCTCGCCGTCGAGCTGCTCGTCGATGGGTTCGGAGATGACGATGCCGTCCACGCCCTGGTCCAGGAGCGAGTCCACGGCACCGGAGAGGCCCGCCGGGTCGCCCTCCACCGTGTTGACCACGCGCAGCGCGTAGCCGGTGTCCCGGACCACCCGCTCGACGCCCATGAGCAGCGAGGCGGGTCCGTACAGGGCGGTGCCGAGCGTCACCACGCCGATCGAGCGGGTGCGTCCGGACGCCAGCGCCCGGGCGGCGTTGTTGCGCCGGTAGCCGAGCTGTTCGGCGGCGTGGAGAACACGTCGGCGCACGTCGTCGGAGACGTACGGCTCGTCGTTGAAGACCCGGGAGACGGTCTTCTGGGAGACCCCGGCGAGCCGGGCCACGTCGACACTGCGAGGAGCGGCGCCGCTCCTGCCGCGTCCCGTCTCTGATGGCATGGCATCTCCCGGTGGGCGCTCGGTCGACGGCAATCATGTCATATGCGGCCGCACGCTGACTGCGCTGTCATGTCCGCCTGCTGATTCCGCGTATGCCGTCGCGCCGCCCCGTACGGCGGGATGAGGGCACGAAGCGTCAACAGCGGTACGACGACGGGACGTGCCGCGTCCGGAGAGCCTGAAGCGGTACTGCGACCGGCCCGCGTCGTCCTGCGCGGCCCCGCCCGAGCCGGCCGCCCCAGCGGCAGACAGGACATCCGGATGAGAACTCGTACAGGGTCCGGGCCGGCCGCGGTCGCCTCGTGCCTCGCGCTCGCCGCCGCCGTGGCCGTCGGCAGGAACGGCGGCGGGGCCGCCACGACCCGGATCATCCCCCCGAAGGGGCCGTACGCGGCCCTCGGCGACTCCTGCACGGCGGGAACCGGCGGCCCACCGGCCGTGAGCGCTCCGATCGCAACTACCCCACGCTGGTCGCCGCCGGCCCCGCGCCCGGCGCCCTGCTGGCACCCCCGGAGCGACGGCAGCGCCGGAGCGACGCGGTCGAGACCCTGCGGTGCGGGCGGAACGGCGCTTCCAGACGCCGCCCGGGCGCGACGGTCCGGACCGGGATCCGGCAGGGCGTGACCGTCCGGGCCGCGTCATGGCCGTGCGTGGTCGGCCCGCCCGTTCCCGTGCCGGTCAGTGTGCGGTTGTCTCCATGGGCTGCCGGCCCCAGGCGGTGAGCATGCCCGCCGAGAGCGCGGCGCACTCGTCGGAGGCCAGATAGCGGATCGCCGTGTCGACGGCCGCGTCGTCGACCAGGCCGGTGGCCACCATCGCCGCCCGGCTCCGCTCCCAGGTGTCCGCCCAGAAACGGCTGAGGGGACTGCCCGGCAGCAGCGGCGGCACATGCAGTTCGGCGGCGACCGGCAGCAGCCCGGCCCCGCGCAGCAGCCGCGGGTACGACGGCACCCAGGAGACGTCGGTGCCGATGGTCGCCCGCAGCCCCTGCCACATCGCCCGCATCGCGAGGGCGTACGGCGTGTCCGGCGTCCGGTCGTTCGCCACGTCGACGGCGTCGCTGAGCACCAGCACACCGCCGGGCTCGACGAGGGCGGCCAGCGTCGCGATCAGACGTTCGTACTCGCGCAGGTGCATCAGCACGAACCTGGCGTGCACGAGCCGGAACCGGCCGTGGACGGCATGCGCGGCGGTGATGTCGGTCTCCAGCACGTCGAGCCCGGCCCGGTCGGGAAGGAACCGCACGTCGCGGTCGACGGCGAGCACGCTCTCCACCCCGGCCTCGTCGAGCAGCCGGCCGGCGACCGTGCCGGTGCCGGCGCCCACGTCGAGGCAACGCCACCCGGGCCCGGCACCGAGCGCCCGCAGCCGCGCCATGGTGATGTCGTCGTAGGCGAGGGCCCCGAAGTCGATGCGCTCGCCCTCCCCCGCCTGCTCGGACCGGAAGACCGCCTCACCGTAGCGGCCGCCGCCCGGCGTGCCGGTCATGCCGCCGCCGGCGCGACGCGGTGGGCGAGCGGGCGGAGCGGTTCGTCGAAGCGTTGCATGGCCGGACCTCTTCACACGGTGGGGCGTGCCGGGCGGCCCGTCGAGGGGCCGCCGCCGTTCCCTGGATCCTGCACCGCCGGCCTCCCGCACGACCGAGGCGCGCCGCGCCTGAGCCGATCGGGGCAACGGCCGGGCGGTCGGAGTCCGGGCCACGGGGGTGGCGGGGCGGTCGAGACGGCCGAGCGATGACGGTCGCGCGGTCGGGACGGCCGAGCGATGACGGTCGCGCGGTCGGGACGGCCGAGCCACGAGGACGGCTGAGCGGTAGGGGTGACCGAGTCGTGGGGACGGCCGAGTCGCAGACACGGCCAGGTCGCCGGAGCGGCAGGGGCCGGGGCATCGGCGGCACCCGGCGGACGACGGGCAGTTGCCGCGCTGTTCGAGCGCCTTGATGATCCCCGGGACCGCGGGCACGGTCCCCTTGCGCAGGTCGGGCAGCAGGATGATGCCGTCGCGGTGGGCCGGGTCCAGCACCCTGCGGGGGACGCATTCCGACGCGTAACGTGAAGCAGCATGAAGGTCACCGTCATCGACGTGCGGTGTCGGCCACTGCCGGCCCCCGCCACCCGGCAAGCCTCCGCCCTGCGAGGGGAGGGGTGCGCATGAGGATCTCCGTCTCCTCGGACATGGACGAACCCGTCGCCCGCCTCCTCGTCGAGGAGTTGCGCCGCCGCGGCCACCGGGTGCGCGCGTACGGTGCGCTGGACCCCGGGGCCGATCCGCAGTGGGCGGTCTGCTCGGAGGCCGCCGCCCGCGACGTCGCCGTCGGTGCCGCGGACCAGGCGGTCGTCTGCTGCTGGACCGGTACCGGTGCCTCGATCGCCGCGAACAAGGTCCCGGGCGTGCGCGCGGCCCTGTGCGCCGACGCCTACACCGCCGACGGCGCCCGGCGCTGGAACGACGCCAACGTGCTCGCCCTCAGCCTGCGGCTGACCTCGCAGCCGGTGCTCAAGGAGATCCTCGACGCCTGGTTCACGGCCACGCCGAGCCAGGACGCCGAGGATCTCGGGAACGTGGCCCACGTCGGACGTCTCGACGCGGGCCGGGGGGCCGCGGGGCAGTAGCGGGCCGGGTCAGTGGGCGCCGAGCCCGCCGCCGCCGAACGAGCCGCTGGAGCCCTTGCTCCAGCGGGGCCGGTCCTTCGACGCGCTCGGCCTGGTCTGCTGGTTGCCCAGTTCGTACGGGGTGAGCGGACGGCCGCCCTTGGGGGTCTGGGGAATCTCCTCCGACTCGCGGTTCTCCAGGACCTCGTGCACCGCGCCCCCGGGTGGCAGCTTCGGCTGGTCCTCGGGGCGCGGTCGGTCCGACTCGTGGTACTTGACCCGGTTGCCCAGCCAGAAGCCGCCGGCCAGCATCGCCAGCACGGCCACGGCCACCAGGAAGAGCGCGAGACTCATCAGGCCGCTGGGAGCGGCCAGCTGCTGCATCGATACCGTACTCATAGCAAGGGGATACCCCGCCCAGAATGGTACGAACCGGACGCAATCGGTGGCTGATCGTGCACAGTCGGCGACGCCGTGCCGGGACCCTGGCCGACCGGTGATGCCGCTGGCGGCCGGAACCTCTGGGCTCCGGGGCGTTTGCCGCACCGCCCTCCCGGCTACCCGGCCGGGGTGACACAGCAGACTTCCCAGCAGGAGCTGTACCGGTTCCTGGAGGACCGGTTCGCGTGCGCGCAGGCCTGCGCGGAGTGCGCCCGGGCGTGCGCTCTGCGTGCCGGTGTCCTCGACCCGGGCGGGGCCGCCCAGGCGGAACAGGTGCGCCGCAAGGGCATCATGTGTGCCGAGGTGTGCGACGCGACCTGCCGGGCGCTGACCGAGGAGACCGGCAGGGACGAGACCGGCCTGCGCGTCCAGCTCGAATGGTGCCGGGCGATCTGCCTCGAGTGCGCACAGGCCTTCGACACCCAGCCCGGGGCCGAGAAGAGCGCGGACGCCTGCCGGGCGTGCGCCAGAGCGTGCACGGACTTCATGACGGTGCTCGGCTGACCGCCCTCACGTGAGAGGTCGCCGCACCGCCATTCCCAATTTCTGGAACGCGTTCTACGGTGTGCGCCGTCAGGACCGCCCGTCGGGAGCCTGGAGGCGCCGTGCACCTCGACCACACGCCCGAGCAGCAGCGGCTGCGCACCGAACTGCGCGCCTACTTCGCCGGCCTGGTGCCGGACAACGCGTACGCCCGCTACGCCGACCCGGCCGCGCAGAAACGCTTCTACCGCGAGACCCTCCGACGGCTCGGCGCGGACGGCTGGCTCGGCGTGGGCTGGCCCGAGGAGTACGGCGGCCGCGGACTGACCGCGATGGAACAGTTCATCTTCTTCGACGAGGCCGCCCAGGCGGGCGTGCCGCTCCCGCTGATGGCGCTCAACACCGTGGGCCCGACGATCATGCAGTTCGGCACCGAGGAGCAGAAGTCGTACTTCCTGCCCCGCATCCTCTCCGGTGAGATCGACTTCGCCATCGGTTACAGCGAGCCCGACGCCGGCACCGACCTCGCGGCCCTGAGGACGAGGGCCGTCCGGGACGGCGACGAGTACGTCGTCGACGGCCAGAAGATCTGGACCACCAACGGCGACACCGCCGACTGGGTCTGGCTCGCCACCCGCACCGACCCCGAGGCCCCGCCCCACAAGGGCATCACCATGCTCCTGGTGCCGACCGCCGACCCGGGCTACTCCTGCACCCTCATCAACACCCTCGCCTCCCACGACACCACCGCCAGCTACTACGAGAACATCCGCGTCCCCGTCTCCCGCCGGGTCGGCGAGGAGAACCAGGGCTGGCGGCTGATCACCAACCAGCTCAACCACGAGCGCGTCACCCTCGCCGCACACGGCACCATGGCCATCCGCGCCCTGCGCGACGTGCAGCGCTGGGCCATGGAGACCAAACTCGCCGACGGCCGACGGGTCGTCGACCTGCCCTGGGTGCGCCGCCGCCTCGCGCAGACGCACACCCGCCTCGACGCCATGAAGCTCCTCAACTGGCAGATGGTCAGCGCCGTCCAGGACGGCACCCTCACCCCGCAGGACGCCTCCGCCGTCAAGGTCTACGGCTCCGAGGCCCGCCGTGACGCCTACGCCTGGCTCATGGAGATCGCCGCCGCGGCGGGCCCGCTGAAGGAGGGCTCGGCCGGCGCGGTCCTCCACGGCGACCTGGAACGCGGCTACCGCTCGGCGGTCATCTTCACCTTCGGGGGCGGCAACAACGAGATCCAGCGCGAGATCATCTCCTGGATCGGACTGGGGATGCCGCGGGTACGGCGGTAGCCTGCCCGCATGGGTGCCGACCCCGGGCTGTTCACCCCGGCCTCCGTGACCTGGCAACTGCACGGCGACCCCATGATGTGGGTCGCCGGGATCCGCGCGCTCTACCTCCAGGCCCTGCACCCACGGGCGGTCCGCGGGGTGATGGAGAACTCCGACTTCCGGCGGGACGCCTGGGGCCGTCTGATGCGGACCGCGAACTTCGTCGGCACCACGACCTACGGCACCGCGGAGGCCGCCGAGCGGGCCGGGGCCCGGATCCGGAAGGTCCACAGCATGCTCGGGGCGACCGACCCCGACACCGGCGAGCGCTACGGCGTGGACGAACCCGAACTCCTGCTGTGGGTGCACTGCGCGGAGATCGACTCGTACCTGCACGTCGTCCGCCGCTCCGGCTTCCCGCTCACCGATGCCCAGGCCGACCGCTACCTCGCCGAACACCGGGTCAGTGCCCGTCTGGTCGGCCTCGATCCCGCGACCGTACCCGCCGACCGGGAGGAGCTGGCCGCCTACTTCGAGAAGACCCGCCCGCGGCTCGCCGCCGGGGCCGACGCACGCGACGTGTACGACTTCCTGCTCCGACCGCCGACGCACCCGCTGCTGATACCGGCGCGCGAGGTGCTGTGGCGGCGCGTGGCCCACCTGGCGTACGCCGCTCTGCCGCCGTACGCCCACGAGTTGTACGGCGCCCCGGCCCCCGAACCCGCCGTCGTCACCCGGCGACTGCGTGCCACCGGCACCGCCTTGCGCTGTGTTCCCGCACGTCTGCGCTGGCAACTCCCGCCCAAACACATCCTGCGGGCCATGGCGAGGCTCGGCCCGGCCGCGCGCCCGGCACCGTACAAAGTCGGGTCCTAGACCGCCATACTGGTCGACCAGGGGGCCCGGATTCGGCCGGTTCGGCGCGGTCGCACCGTTACGGCCGGGAACGGGCGGAGCTGGAGGCGACGGGGGGCGACGGCGCGCGATGGCTGACAGCAGGCTGGTCCAGGGGAGGTACCGGCTGCTCGACCTGATCGGGCGGGGCGGGATGGGCGAGGTGTGGCGGGCCCGCGACGAGTCCCTCGGCCGCCAGGTCGCCGTGAAGTGCCTCAAACCGCTCGGCCCGCACCACGATCAGGCGTTCACCCGCGTGCTGCGCGAGCGGTTCCGCCGCGAGGCGAGGGTGGCCGCCGCGCTCTCGCACCGCGGGGTCACCGTCGTCCACGACTTCGGCGAGTCCGACGGTGTCCTCTACCTGGTGATGGAACTCCTCGACGGCCGCAACCTCAGCCAGCTGCTCGAGGACAACAAGCACCACCCGCTGCCCGTCGGTGACATCGTCGACATCGCCGAACAGGTCGCCGCCGCCCTCGCCTACACGCACCAGCAGGGCATCGTGCACCGGGACCTCAAACCCGCCAACATCATGCGGCTGACCGACGGCACGGTGAAGCTCTGCGACTTCGGCATCGCCCGCCTCGGCCACGACATCGGCTTCACCTCCCGGCTGACCGGTACCGGCATCGCCATGGGCACCCCGCACTACATGTCGCCGGAACAGATCGGCGGCACCGAGGTCGACCCGCGCAGCGACCTGTACTCGCTGGGCTGCGTGCTGTACGAGATCGCCACCGGGGCACCGCCGTTCGACCTCGACGACGCCTGGGCCATCCTCGTCGGCCACCGCGACACCCGGCCCGCCCCGCCGCGCACCCACCGCCCCGAACTGCCCGGCTGGCTCGAGCAGGTCGTCCTCGACCTGCTCGCCAAACGCCCGGAGCAACACCCCCGCGTACGTCCCCACCGTCGTCACCGCGCGGCCCAGGCTCCGGA
>NZ_JBEYFC010000410.1:0-8090 GCF_040634175.1 Streptomyces sp. NPDC007162 | reverse complement strand
GACCCGGGCGCCCTCGCGGGTCGGCGCCGCGGCCCCGGCGGCGGCCCGACCCCGGGCCGCGCCGGTGACCACGACGACCACGCCGGGAAGCCGCTTGGTGGAGGTCGGTCACGGCCGCTCCCGGGAGCGCCGTCGGCCGGTCGGCAGCGGTACCGGGGCGGCCCCGGCGACGACCGTGTCGGAGACGCTGCCGATGCCCTCGACGGTGAGCGTGACCGCGTCGCCGGGCTTCAGCGGTGGCGGATCTGCCTGCCGCGTACGCCCCACAGCTCGGCGAGGCAGCCGCCGTTGCCGCAGGTGCCCGAGCCGAGGACGTCGCCGGGAAGGACCCGGGTGCCGCGGGAGGCGATGGGGTGGCACCCGGTGCACGCCCAGGACGCGGCGCACATCTGGCTGCGGCAGAAGGCGGCGGAGGTGGGGGCGACGCTGACGGACGACGGCGGCGGCAACGGCCTCGCGAGACGCGAGGACGCGTGGCGCTGACCGGGCACGGCCGCGACGGCCCGGCGGCCGTTCCAGGGGGGCGTCATGGCCGTCCTGCCGGAGAGCGGTCCCGAGGAGCGGTCCCCCGTCAGGCCGTCCGCTCCGGCCGCGAGGAGGGCGCTGGCCGGCCCCAGCACGGCCGCCGCACCGGCCGGACCTCCGGCCGCGGACTCCACGGCGAGCAGGACCAGCGGGCAGCCGAACTCACCGCCGAAGAAGGCCGCCGTCCACAGCCCCGTGCCCGTGCCGAGGCAGGTGAGCACCGCCCCGACGACCAGCAGCGGGGCGTTGCCCGCCAGTGACATACCGGCTTCCCCGCCCGCATCGCCGTCGGCCGGAAGATCAGCGATTCTTGTGTGGTCGGGGGGATGCCTGGTAGGACTGTGACGCGCCGTCACCGTCACATGTTCGATTCTGCGGGGGTTCATGTGGTCGCCACGGCCTTCACCTCTTCGCCGCGGCCACGCCCTGGTGCTCCGCGCCCGGTGCGGCAGCGGATTCCCGCCGTTGCCAGGCGGGCCGCACAGCACGGCCTGGTGCTGTCCGCCGTCGCGGTGACCGTACTGCTGTGTGCGACGGCGCTGGCCGCGCTCGCGGCACTGGCCGGGGGTTCGGTGCAGGCGGGGGCCGTGCAGCGGCTCGCTGCCGACCTGGACGCGCAGGTGACGGTCTCGGCGTCCTACCGGGCCGGCGGAATGGCCGCCGCCGACCGGGACGTGCGGGCCGCCGCCGAGCGGGTGTTCGCCGGGGCGCCCCAGCGGACCTACGTGGGGCTGCTGGGCATGTCGCCGGTGTCGGTGACGGGGATCGACGGGGTGGCCGGACCGCCGCGCGGCCCCGGGGGGAGCGGGCTGCACCCGGTGGCGGTGCAGGGCGGGGGCAGGTTCGGGCAGTTGGTCGCCGGGCGGTGGCCCGCCGGTACGGCCGACGCCCCGGCCGGTGCGTTCACCTCGCTCCCCGACGTCCGGGTCGCCACCGGCTCCACCGCACCGGTCGACGCGGCGGTGCCCGACGCGCTGGCCAGGCGTCTGGGCGTCGATCCCGGTTCCCGCCTTCAGGTGCGGGACTCCTTCGGGCGCGCCATGACCGTACGGATCACCGGGGTCTTCCGGGCGGCCGGTGCCGTCGGGTTCTGGCCCGCGATGGCCGGCGACCTGACCCAGGGGGAAACCGCCGACCAGCACCTGCTGGTGGTGTCGGCCTCGGCCCTCAACGGCAGCGCCGCCCTGAACGGGCAGCTGACGGCCCGCTGGACCGTGCAGCCGGACTACTCCCGTATCGACGCGGGCGGTCTCGCGGGGCTGCACGACCGGCTGCGCGCCTTCTCCGGCAGCCAGAGCCGGGTGTCGGTGTTCCGCGGGCGGCAGCCGTCACTGGCCGAGCTGACCGTGGTCTCCGGACTGCCGGGGGCGATCGACGACCTGACGGTGCCGATGGTGGCGGCCCGGTCCTCGCTGTACCTGCCGAGCGTCCTGCTGGCGGCCCTCGCCCTGGCCACCCTGGTGCTGGCCGCTCGTCAGCTGACGGAGCGCCGACACGACGAGCTGGTTCTCCAACGGGCCAGAGGGGCAGGCACCCTGCGGTTGCTGCGCGGCGCGGCGGCCGAGTGGGCGCTCACCGGCGTCCCAGCCGCCGTCGCCGCGCCCTTCCTGGCCCGGTTGCTGCATCCCGGCGGCCTCGGTACCGGGGCGTACGCGGCGGTTGCTCTGACACTGCTGGTGCACGCCGCGGCGGTGCTGCTGCCCGTGCTGCCGTCGGCGCGGTCGCGTCCGGCCCGCGGCGCACGGGCCGCCGCCGCGCAGCGCCTCGGCGCCGACCTGGCGTTGCTGGCCGTCGCGGCCCTCGGCTATCTGGAGCTGCGGCGGCACCGCTCACTGCTCGCCGGCCTGGGCACCGGCGGCGCGTCCGCGGACCCGGTGCTGGTCGTGGTGCCGGCCCTGGTGGCCGGTGCCGCCGCGCTCCTGCTGTTACGACTGCTGCCGCTGACCTCGCTTCTGCTGGACGCGTTCGGGCGTCGCAGCCGGGGCCTCGTCCCCGCGCTGGCCGGCTGGCAGTTGAGCCGGCGGGCGGCGCGCAACGCGGGACCGGTGGTGCTGATGTGCCTGGCCGTGTCGGTGAGCGCCTTCGCCACCACCGCGCTGGCCTGCCTGGGCGGCCTGGCGTCGGAGCAGGCCGCGTTCGCCGTCGGCGCGGATGTGCGGATGTCCCCGTCCGCAGGCGACAGCTACCCCTCCCCCGTCCTGGGCACGGCCTATCGGGCGCTGCCGGCGGTGACCGCCGTGGCACCGGTGACGCAGTCGACGGTGACCCTGCCCGGCGGCGCCACCGAGAACCTGGTCGGCACGATCGGCGGACCGGCTCCTGGTAATCCGTCACCGGCCGTCGCCGGGATACGGCTGCCCGGTCGGCCGACCGCGCTGCTGCTCGACGAGCGGCTGCGCAGCGACGGCAGCCGGGCCGCGCCGAGCCTGGAACTGACCGTGCAGGACGCGTCCGGTCTCGTCAGCGCGGTGACGACCCGGCTGCCCGCCGCCGACGGAGCCAGGCACACCGTCGTCGTACCGCTCGACGTGGCGCTGAGCGGCGGTCACCGACGGGATTATCCGCTGACGGTGACCGCCGTCGGCGTCCTGCCGCAACCGGACGTGCGTCCCGCGCGGCTGGCTCTGGAACTGGTCCGGGTGGGCGCGCGCGGCGCAGCGGACACCTGGGTCACCCGGCTGCCCGGCGGCCAGGTCTGGGCCGACGGCACGGACCACGCCTCCGACGCCACCGCGGGGGCTTGTGAAGGAAAGCTGACCGGCGGCTACGATCCCGGCACCCCTGGGGTGTGCTCGGTCGTCCGCGGCGGCTCCGCGGTGCTGCGGACCACCATCAGCACCGGTATCCGCCGCTCCCAGGCCACCGACGACGCCTTCGGCGGGCTTTCCGACAGCGACTACGACACCCGGCCCGGCAGCCGGGTGCGACTCGTGGCGGGCCCGGCCGGCCGGCCCGCTCCGCTGCCGGTGCGCGCGGACGCCCCGACGCTGAGCGAGGCGCGCCTGCGCGTGGGCGGCACCACCACGCTGGATCTGGGCGGCTCCCGGGTCACCGTCAGGGTTGTGGGCCGGGCCGACTCGTTGCCCGGACTGGGCCGCGGACAGGGACATCTGATCGCCGATCAGCGCCGGCTCGCCGCCGCGCTGACGCGGGCCGGTGCCGACCAGGAGGATCCCGCGTCCTGGTGGCTCAGCAGCACCGACAGCGCACGCACGGCCGCCGCCGCCGAGGCGCAGCCCGCGCTGGGCCGCGTCACCACGACGGCGCGCACCGCCGCGTCCCTGCGGGCCGACCCGTTCCGCAGCGGGTTGCGCCGGGTGCTGGAACTGGTCCGGTTCCTGGCCCCCGGCTTCGCGGTCATCGCCTTCACCGTGCACGCGGTGGTCTCCACCCGGCAGCGCCGCAAGGAGTTCGCCCTGCTGCGGGCGATCGGGGTCCGAACCGCAAGCCTGTCCGCGCTGCTGGGCGCCGAGCAGCTGAGCCTGGCGATGTTCGCGGTGGTCCCGGGGGCGCTGATGGGCATGGCGCTGGCCTTGGCGGTGCTGCCCCTGGTCACCGTCGACGGCAGCGGACAGGCCCCCTATCCGCCGCTGCCCCAGGTCGTCCCGTGGGGCACCGTGGCCCTGACGGCCGTGGCGACCGCTGTGGCCATCAGCGCGGTCGTCCTGGCGCTGGCCCGCCTGCTGTCCCGGGTGGACCTGGTACGGGTGCTGCGAGCCGGGGAGGACCGTTGAGACCCGTTGACCTGAGCGCCGCGGTGACGCGGCGCCTGATGCGCAAGGAGGCCCGCGGCGACCTGCCGCTGCTGGCCTGCCTGGCGGTGGTGGTCCTGGCGCTGACGGCGCTGTGCGCCTGGGCCCCCGCCTTCGCGGGCGGTCAGGAGGACCGGGCGCTGCGGCAGCGCGTCGACGCCACAGCGAGCGGGGCGCCCCTGATCAGCGTGAGCACCACTCCCGAGGTCTTCGGCACCGTGCCGCCCGCCGTGCACATGGCCACCCTGCTCGGCTCCGGCACCACCCTCACCGAGCAGTTCGGCGGCCCCGGTGCGCGCCACGTCACCATCGCCGGCGGCAGTTACGACTACAACGCCGCGTCCCTGGTCTCGCCCCGACCCCCGGGACCCGCCGACACCCGCACCGAGCTGGCCGTCAGCCACCTGCCGGCCGCACGGGCCCACCTGCGCTACGTCAGCGGCCACGCCCCTGCCGACCACACGCCGCTCGGCACCCCGCCCCAGATCGGTCTGTCCCAGGCCACCGCGCGGGCGCTCGGTGTCCGGGCCGGGAGCCTGCTGACGCTCGAGTTCGCCAAGACGCTCGGGGTGCAGAGCGCCCCGCCCCGCGCACACCTGCTGGTGAGCGGGCTCTACCGCACCACGGCCGCGGCCGACGGCTTCTGGAGCGGCCAGGAGACGCTGGACCAGCCGTCGCGCTACCCGGCCGAGCACTCCGCGGGCACGGTGCTCTCCGTCCGTGGCCTCGTCGGCCTCGACGCGGCCGACCTACTGGCCGGCGCCGGTGTGGGCGGCCCGCGGGTGACCTGGCAGGTGCGGGCCGACCTGTCCGGGGCGGCACTCGCCGAGGCCCACGCGCTGACCGGTCCGCTGTCCCACTACAGCGCGGACCTCAGCGCCGCCCTGTGCCAGGGGTCCGACCCGATCACCGGCGACCTCAGCTGCCACATCGGCGGCCAGGCCACCGGGCCCCTGCTGGTGACCGACTCGCTGTCGCCGTTGCTCGCCGCGTTCACCGCTCAGGACCAGCAGGCCAGAGGGCTGGCGACGTTCGCCGTCGACGCGGTCGCCGCGGTCGCGCTGGCCACCGTCACCGTCGCCGTCCGGCTGCTGCTGCGCCGAAGGCAGGCGCACCTGCGGTTGCAGCGCGCACGGGGCGCTTCCACCGCGCGGCTGGTGCTGCTGCGCTGCGCCGTGGCCTGGCCGGTGGTGCTGATCGCCGCGCTGCTCGGCTGGGCGGCCGGCGGAACCCTCGCTCCCACCGGCACCTCAGGATCGCCGCGGCCCGCGACCGCCGCCCTCACCGCCGCGGTGGTGGCGCTGACGGTGCCGCTGATGACCTGGCTCGCGGTCCGCGAGCCGCGCAGAGCCGGCCGGCTGCGCCGCTCACGCCGGAACCTCGCCGCCGGCCGACGCGTGGTCCTGGAGCTGACGGTGCTCGTGACGACGGCGGCGGGCGTGGTCGCGCTGCGCTCGCAGGGCCCCGACGGGATTCTGGGCGCGGTGCCGGTGCTGGTGGCGCTGACCGTCGTACTCGTCCTGCTGCGGATCTACCCGCTCGTACTGCGCCTGGTGCTGCGGCGGACCCGGCGTGGAAGGGGTGCGGTGGGTTTCGTCGGGGCGGCCCGGGCCGCCCACGACGCCCCGGCGACCGGTCTGGCCCTGTTCGTGCTGGTGCTGACCCTGGGGACGGCCGTGTTCGGCGGCCTCGTGCACCGTACGATCGACGACGGCCTGGCCACGGGGGCGGCCTGGACCACCGGGGCCGACGCGAGCGCGACCGTGGCCGGGACCGTGCCCTCCGCACCGGGAGCCGTCCCCGGTACACGGACCGCCCTCCAGCATCTGTACTCCCTCGACCTGGCAGGACAGACCGACGGCGCGGTCATCCCCCAGGTCGCCGTGATCACCGTGGATCCCCGGCAACTGGCCGCCGTCGCCCCGCAGTCGCCGCTGGCGGCCGCCCTGCGGTCCCGCGCGGCCGCCCCGACGGGACCCCGAGCCGGTACGAACGCCCCGCTGCCCTCCTTCCTCTCGCCCGACCTGCGGGCGAGGGAGCGTACCGGTGGTCTCACCGCCACGGTCGTGCCCGACGGGCAGCGGCCGGTGAACCTGGTCTTCGAACCGGTCGGCACCCTCACCGCCGCGGAACTTCGCGACCCGCTCCTCGGGCCGGTCACGGCGCAGCTCGCGCCCGGGACGCCGGTCCTGGTCACCACCGCCGCGGCCGGGCAGCCGATACCCCCGCAGCCCTCGGGCAGCACCGTCCTGCTCCTGAAGAGCGACGGACCCGGCACCGCCGAACCCGCGGCACTGCGTTCGGCGGCGGCCAGGGCGCTCGGCCCCTCGGCCCGGATCCGCGTCCGCGCCGAGACGCTCCGGGCCCTGCGCACGGACGGCCTGACGCAGGGGATCGGCACGATCTACACCGTCAGCTCGATCCTGGCCGCCCTGTCGGGCCTGCTCGCGCTCGTCCTGGAACTGACCCTCACCTCCCACGAGCGCAGCCGGACCACCTCGTTCCTGCGCACCCTCGGACTCGGCGCCAAGGAGGCCGGGGCGCTGCACTTCCTGCAACTGCTGCCGCTGGCGGTCGCCTCCGCGGTGGGCGGCACCCTGCTCGGGCTGCTCGAACCGCGGCTCATGGCGGCGACACTGGACCTGCAACAGTTCACCGGCGGTCCCGGGCAGCCGGCGCTGCGCACCGACTACGCGCTGACCGTCGCCCTCGTCGCGGGCGTGACCGCGCTGATCCTGGCCGCAGCGGTCACCGAGTCCGTCCTGGCCCGCAGGCGCGGGCTGGGAGCCGTACTACGCCTCCCGTGACGGCTCGGCGGCGGCCGCCACGGCTCCAGGCGCACTCACTGGCGTTCGGAGCCGCCGCTCGCCGCGTCCTGCGCCTCGGACCTGGCCCGGCGCGCGGCCTCGTCGGGCCACACCCCGACGTGGTCGCTCTCCAGGACCAGCCGCACCCGCTTGCGCAGGTGCAGGCGCTCGGTGAACTCACCCGGCAGTTGCAGCCGACCGCTGCCGTCCAGCACCGCGTACTCCTCGGCGCTGAGCACCTCGACGCCGTCCTCGTCGGTGGCGACCCGGCGCAGCACCTCGGTCGAGGTTCGGCCGTCGCGGATCCCCACGGTGCGCTGCACCTGCTCGGACACCAGCGCGTCGTGGGTGACGACGACCACGGTGACGCCCAGGTCCTCGTTGGCCCGGCGCAGGGCCGCGAACACGTCGTCGCTGGTGGCGGTGTCGAGTTCTCCGGTGGGCTCGTCGGCGAGCAGCACCCGCGGCTCGTTGGCGTTGGCGACGGCGATGGCGACCCGCTGCTGTTCGCCGCCGGAGAGCGTGTCGGGGGTGCGGTCCCGGCAGTGGCCGACGGACAGCAGGTCGAGCAGTTCCTCCGCCCTGGCCCGGCGCCGGGAGCGCTTGATCCCGGTGTACGTCATCGGGAGCATCACGTTCTCGGCCGCGGAGAGGTAGGGCAGCAGGTTGCGGGAGGTCTGCTGCCAGACGAAGCCAACGGTGCGGCGCCGGTAGTCGAGCCGCTCGCGCCGCTTCATGGCCAGCAGGTCGTGTCCGGCGACCTCGGCGGCACCGGCGGTGGGTACGTCCTGGCCGGAGAGGATGCCGAGCAGGGTGGACTTGCCGGAGCCGGAGGCCCCGATCACCGCGATCATCTCGCCCTCGGCCACGGTCAGGTCGAGGCCCTGGAGGGCCTGTACCTCCACGCCCTCGGACCGGTTGCTGGCGTCGACGGCCGAAGCGGGCGTACAGGTCGAGCTGCTGATCACCGGCAGCCCGCGCGCCCTGCCCGCCGGGATCGACACAT
>NZ_JBEYFC010000409.1:0-8138 GCF_040634175.1 Streptomyces sp. NPDC007162 | reverse complement strand
GCGAGGAGGTAGGGGTCCGGGTAGGGCTTGGTGCGCGAGACCTCGTCGCCTGCGATGGACAGGGTGAAGTGCTGCGGGCCCAGCACGGTCAGGACGCGGTCGATGATGCGCCGGTGCGAGGCGGAGACCAGGGCGGTCGGGATCTGCTGTTCGAACAGTTCGGCGAGGAGTCGCCGGGCGCCCGGCATCAGCGGCAGGGCGGCGCCGATGCGCTCCTCGAAGCCGTCGTTGAGCAGCACGCTGAGCTCGGCGAGCGTGATGGCCGCCCCGGTGGCCTCGATGAGGAAACCGGCACTGCGGGTCATGGGACCGCCGACCACGACATGGCGCCAGGAGTCGTCGAGGGCGTGGCCGAGACGGGCGAAGACCTCGACCTCGACGTCCCACCAGAAGCCCTCGGTGTCCACCAGGGTGCCGTCCATGTCGAGGAGGACCGCTTGCAGGGCCGAGCCTTCGGCCGTACGGGTTCCGAGCGCGGGGACCGTGCTGGTCATCCGGGCGCACCTCCTTGAGGGACGAGCAGGCCGGTTCCCATGCGGGGAACCGGCCTGCTGTGGACCGACCAGTGTACGACTTATCCGATCAGTGTGCTCTGTGTGACACGTCTCGGTGTCGGCGTACCGCTCAGCGCGCGTTGAAGTACTTCGCCTCCGGGTGGTGGATCACGATGGCGTCCGTGGACTGCTCGGGGTGCAGCTGGAACTCCTCGGACAGGTGGACGCCGATGCGCTCCGGCTGGAGCAGGTCGGCGATCTTGGCGCGGTCCTCCAGGTCGGGGCAGGCGCCGTAGCCGAGGGAGAAGCGGGCACCCCGGTACTTCAGGGCGAACATGTCCTCGACGTCGGCCGGGTCCTCGCCGGCGAAGCCGAGTTCGGAGCGCACGCGCGCGTGCCAGTACTCGGCGAGGGCCTCGGCCAGCTGGACGGACAGGCCGTGCAGTTCGAGGTAGTCGCGGTAGGCGTTGGCCTCGAACAGCTTGGCGGTCTGCTCGCCGATGCGCGAGCCGACGGTGACGACCTGGAGGCCGACCACGTCCGTCTTCCCCGACTCCTCCGGGCGGAAGAAGTCGGCGAGGCAGAGGCGGCGGCCGCGGCGCTGGCGGGGGAAGGTGAACCGGGTGCGTTCGTTGCCGCGGTCGTCCAGGATGATCAGGTCGTCGTCCTTGGAGACGCACGGGAAGTAGCCGTAGACCACGGCCGCCTCCAGCAGGTTCTCCGTCTGGAGCCGGTCGAGGAGCCCGCGCAGCCGGGGCCGGCCTTCCGTCTCGACGAGTTCCTCGTACGACGGTCCCTCGCCGGTGCGGGCCTGCTTGAGGCCCCACTGGCCCTTGAACAGGGCGCCCTCGTCGAGCCAGCCGGCGTACTCCTTGAGCTGGATGCCCTTGATGACGCGGGTGTCCCAGAACGGCGGGGTGGGCACCGGGTTGTCGACGGCGACGTCGGAGCGGACATGGCCCTCCTCGGGCCGCTCCTCGACCTCGACGGTGGCGGCCTGCCGGACCCGGCGCTGCTTCAGCTCCGGCAGGACGGCTCCGGGCACACCGCGCTTGACGCCGATGAGGGCGTCCATCAGGCGCAGGCCCTCGAAGGCGTCGCGGGCGTAGCGGACCTCGCCCTCGTAGAGCTCGTGCAGGTCCTGCTCGACGTAGGCGCGGGTGAGGGCGGCGCCGCCGAGGATGACCGGGTAGCTGGCCGCGAGGCCGCGCTGGTTGAGCTCCTCCAGGTTCTCTTTCATGATCACCGTGGACTTGACCAGCAGGCCGGACATGCCGATGACGTCGGCGCGGTGCTCGTCGGCGGCCTCCAGGATCGCGGAGACGGGCTGCTTGATGCCGAGGTTGACGACGTTGTAGCCGTTGTTGGAGAGGATGATGTCGACGAGGTTCTTGCCGATGTCGTGGACGTCGCCGCGGACGGTGGCAAGGACGATGGTGCCCTTCCCTTCGGTGTCCGACTTCTCCATGTGCGGTTCGAGGTGGGCGACGGCGGTCTTCATGACCTCGGCGGACTGCAGGACGAAGGGCAGCTGCATCTGGCCGGAGCCGAACAGCTCGCCGACGACCTTCATGCCGTCGAGCAGGGTCTCGTTGACGATGTCGAGGGCGGCGCGGGTCTCCAGGGCCTCGTCGAGGTCGGCCTCCAGGCCGTTGCGCTCGCCGTCGATGATGCGGCGCTTGAGGCGCTCCTCCAGCGGGAGGGCGGCCAGTTCCTCGGCCTTGCCGGCCTTGAGGGACTTTGCGGTGGCGCCCTCGAAGAGCTGCATCAGCTTCTGGAGGGGGTCGTAGCCCTCGGTGCGGCGGTCGTGGATGAGGTCGAGGGCGGTCCGCACCTCCTCCTCGTTGAAGCGGGCGATCGGGAGGATCTTGCTGGCGTGCACGATCGCCGAGTCCAGGCCCGCCTTGACGCATTCGTCGAGGAAGACGGAGTTCAGCAGGATGCGGGCGGCCGGATTGAGACCGAAGGAGATGTTGGACAGGCCCAGGGTGGTCTGGACGTCCGGGTGGCGGCGCTTGAGTTCGCGGATCGCCTCGATGGTGGCGATGCCGTCCTTGCGGGACTCCTCCTGGCCGGTACAGATGGTGAAGGTCAGGGTGTCGATGAGGATGTCGGACTCGTGGATGCCCCAGTTCCCGGTGAGGTCGTCGATCAGCCGTTCGGCGATCTCGACCTTCTTCTCGGGGGTGCGGGCCTGCCCCTCCTCGTCGATGGTCAGCGCGATCAGCGCGGCGCCGTGCTCGCGGGCGAGCTTGGTGACCTTCGCGAACCGGGAGTCGGGGCCGTCGCCGTCCTCGTAGTTGACGGAGTTGATGACCGCGCGGCCGCCGAGCTTCTCCAGGCCGGCCCGGATGACGTCGACCTCGGTGGAGTCGAGGACGATCGGCAGGGTGGAGGCGGTGGCGAAGCGGCCGGCCAGCTCCTCCATGTCGGCGACGCCGTCGCGGCCGACGTAGTCCACGCAGAGGTCCAGCATGTGGGCGCCCTCGCGGATCTGCTCGCGGGCCATCTCCACACAGTCGTCCCAGCGGGCGGCCAGCATGGCCTCGCGGAACTTCTTGGAGCCGTTGGCGTTGGTGCGCTCGCCGATGGCCAGGTAGGAGGTGTCCTGGCGGAACGGGACCGTCTGGTAGAGGGAGGCGGCGCCGGGCTCGGGGCGCGGGCTGCGCTCGGGCGGGGTGACGTCCCGGACGCGCTCGACGACCTGGCGCAGGTGCTCGGGGGTGGTGCCGCAGCAGCCGCCGATGAGCGAGAGGCCGTAGTCGCGGACGAAGTTCTCCTGGGCGTCGGCCAGGCCCTCGGGTCCGAGCGGGAAGTGCGCGCCGTCCTTGGTGAGGACCGGCAGACCGGCGTTCGGCATGCACAGCAGCGGGATGCGTGAGTGCCGGGTGAGGTAGCGCAGGTGCTCGCTCATCTCGGCGGGGCCGGTCGAGCAGTTCAGGCCGATCATGTCGATGCCGAGCGGCTCCAGCGCGGTCAGCGCGGCGCCGATCTCGGAGCCGAGCAGCATGGTGCCGGTGGTCTCGAAGGCCATCGAGACCAGGAGCGGGACCTGCACACCGAGCGCGTCCATGGCGCGGCGGGCGCCGAGCACCGAGGACTTGGTCTGCAGGAGGTCCTGGGTGGTCTCGACGATCAGCGCGTCGGCGCCGCCGGTGAGCAGGCCCTCGGCGTTCTGCTGGAAGCCGTCGCGGATGGTGACGTACGGGACGTGGCCGAGGGTGGGCAGCTTGGTGCCGGGGCCGATGGAGCCGAGGACCCAGCGCGGGCGGCCGTCCCGGGCGGTGAAGTCGTCGGCGGTCTCGCGGGCGATGCGGGCACCGGCCTCGGACAGCTCGTGGACGCGCTCGGGAATGTCGTACTCGGCCATGGCCGAGTGGTTGGCCCCGAAGGTGTTGGTCTCGACGCAGTCGACGCCCACGGCGAAGTACGCCTCGTGGACCGAGCGGACGATGTCGGGGCGGGTCAGGTTCAGGATCTCGTTGCAGCCTTCGAGCTGCTGGAAGTCCTCGAGCGTGGGGTCCTGCGCCTGGAGCATGGTGCCCATGGCTCCGTCGGCGACCACCACGCGGCTGGCGAGCGCCTCTCGGAGCGCGGACACCCGGGTCCGGCTGTCGGCGGAAGGGGACGGTGGCAACGAGGCCATGAAGGGGCTCCCTTGGATGCGACGGCTGTCGGCTATGCGGTTTCCCCGGGCTCACCCGGGTACGGACGCACCGCGCCAGCGTAACCGGCAGTGGGCTTGGATGGGCAGGGCGTCCATGTGGCGGACGAGTGAGGCAGGTGCCGATCAGCGACGTATGGCCTGGTGGTGGCGGATCATGCACGGGTCCGGGCGATCCGCCCGGACCCGTCACGGAGTGGTCACGGGTGCCCGGCCGAGGTGGCCGGTCCGCCACGTGTGATGTAACAGGTGTCGACCGACCATTGGCGGGGAGTCGACATGGACCGGTAGTGTTCGACATTGCCGAACACCGGTTACGGCGGTCGTGACGGAGAGTTCCACAGGGGACGGAGGCAGGACGGCGATGGCACGGAACATCCAGTCGCTCGAACGGGCGGCCGCGATGCTGCGGCTGCTCGCGGGCGGCGAGCGGCGGCTCGGCCTGTCGGACATCGCCTCGTCACTGGGTCTCGCCAAGGGCACCGCCCACGGCATACTGCGCACCCTCCAGCTGGAGGGGTTCGTGGAGCAGGACGAGGCGTCGGGGCGTTATCAGCTGGGCGCGGAACTGCTCCGGCTCGGCACCACCTACCTGGACGTCCACGAACTGCGCGCGCGGGCGCTGGTGTGGACGGACGACCTGGCCCGTTCCAGCGGGGAGAGCGTCTACCTGGGCGTTCTCCACCAGCAGGGCGTGCTGATCGTGCACCACGTGTTCCGGCCGGACGACAGCCGGCAGGTGCTGGAGATCGGGGCGATGCAGCCGCTGCACTCCACGGCCCTGGGCAAGGTGCTGTCGGCCTACGACCCCGTCGCGCACAGCGAGGCCCTGGAGGCCGACCGCAAACCCTTCACGGACCGTACGACGTGCGAGCTGGACGCGTTCGAGCACATCCTCGACATCACGCGCGCGCGTGGGTACGCGGCCGACGTGGAGGAGACCTGGGAGGGCGTGGCGTCGGTGGCGGCACCGATCCACGACCGGCGGCGGATGCCGGTGGGCGCGGTGGGCATCACGGGGGCGGTGGAAAGGCTGTGCCGGGACGGGGAGTTGACACCGGAGCTGATCGCGGCGGTGCGGGACTGCGCCCGTGCGGTGTCGCGGGACCTGGGCGCGGGGCGGTTCTGACCGTCTGCCGCTGATCGTCGTTCGAGGCCGGTTCGCCTGTCGGTGGACCGGCCTCAGTCGTACCCTGAATGAGACAAAGCAGGACATAACCGCAGTTCAGTGGGTGCTCTGTGGCATTTCCGGCCCCGTGAGTCCGACAAAGATCGATAACTCACAGCAATCAATAACGATCGTGCTTTCGATAACAGAACCCTTGACGCGCGTGCGACGCCGGGGCGAGACTCCCGTCCATCGGTCGGCATTGTCGAACACCTACCGGCAATACGCGCTAGAGTGTGACAACGCCAAGGGCCGGATTCGCTCTCACCCCCGAGGGCGCCAACACCCCGAAGGGACTCGGGGTTCGGCTTCCCTGGACGAAGGACAAAGGAGTCGCGGGTGTCCAGCTCCGACATCTTCATCGGCGAGACCATCGGTACCGCCATACTCATCCTGCTCGGCGGTGGCGTGTGCGCCGCCGTCACGCTCAAGGCCTCCAAGGCCCGTAACGCCGGCTGGCTCGCCATCGCCTTCGGTTGGGGCTTCGCCGTCCTGACGGCCGTCTACATCTCCGGACCGCTGTCCGGTGCCCACCTCAACCCGGCCGTCACGGTCGCTCTCGCGATCAAGAACAGCGACTGGAGCAACGTCCCGGTCTACTTCGCCGGACAGCTGCTCGGCGCGATGATCGGCGCCTCCCTGGTGTGGGTCGCCTACTACGGCCAGTTCCAGGCGCACCTCACCGACAAGGAGATCGTCGGCGGTCCGGGCGCGCAGGCCACCTCGGCCAAGGCCGTCGAGGCCCAGGAGAAGGGCGCGGGACCGGTCCTCGGCATCTTCTCCACCGGTCCCGAGATCCGGAACGCGGTGCAGAACCTCGCCACGGAGATCATCGGCACCGTCGTGCTGATCCTCGCGGTCCTCACCCAGGGCCTCAACGACAAGGGCAACGGCCTCGGCGTGCTGGGCGGCCTGATCACCGCCCTGGTGGTCGTCTCGATCGGTCTGTCGCTCGGCGGCCCGACGGGTTACGCCATCAACCCCGCCCGTGACCTCGGCCCGCGTATCGTGCACGCGCTCCTCCCGCTGCCCAACAAGGGCGGTTCCGACTGGAGCTACGCCTGGATCCCGGTGGTCGGTCCGCTGATCGGCGGAGCCATCGCGGCAGGCATCTACAACGTCGCCTTCGCTTAAGACACAGGCTCGCGCCGTACCGCCTGTCCACCACGGATCTTCGAGGAGCACACAGTGACCGACGCTCACACCGCAGGCCCCTTCATCGCCGCCATCGACCAGGGCACGACCTCCAGCCGCTGCATCGTCTTCGACAAGGACGGCCGTATCGTCTCGGTCGACCAGAAGGAGCACGAGCAGATCTTCCCCAAGCCGGGCTGGGTCGAACACAACGCCAACGAAATCTGGACCAACGTCCAGGAAGTCGTCGCCGGCGCCATCCAGAAGGCCGGCATCACCCGCGACGACATCAAGGCCATCGGCATCACCAACCAGCGCGAGACCACCGTGCTGTGGGACAAGAACACCGGTGAGCCCGTCCACAACGCCATCGTCTGGCAGGACACCCGCACCGACGCCCTCTGCCGCGAGCTCGGCCGCAACGTCGGCCAGGACCGCTTCCGCCGCGAGACCGGCCTCCCGCTGGCCTCCTACTTCGCCGGCCCCAAGGCCCGCTGGCTGCTCGACAACGTCGACGGCCTCAAGGAGCGCGCCGAGGCGGGCGACATCCTCTTCGGCACCATGGACACCTGGGTCATCTGGAACCTGACCGGCGGTGTCAACGGCGGCAAGCACGTCACCGACGTGACCAACGCCTCCCGCACCCTTCTCATGAACCTGCACACCACGCAGTGGGACGAGAAGATCGCCGAGTCCATCGGCGTGCCGCTGCAGATCCTGCCCGAGATCCGCTCCTCCGCCGAGGTCTACGGCGAGGTCACCGGAGGCAAGCTCGGCGACCTGCTCGGTGGCATCCCGGTCGCCTCCGCGCTCGGCGACCAGCAGGCGGCCCTGTTCGGCCAGACCTGCTTCTCCGAGGGCGAGACCAAGTCCACCTACGGCACCGGCACCTTCATGGTGATGAACACCGGTGACAAGATCATCAACTCCTACGCGGGCCTGCTGACCACGGTCGGCTACAAGATCGGCGAGCAGCCGACCGTGTACGCGCTGGAGGGCTCGATCGCCGTCACCGGCTCGCTGGTGCAGTGGATGCGCGACCAGATGGGCCTGATCTCCACCGCGGCCGAGATCGAGACGCTCGCGCTCTCGGTCGAGGACAACGGCGGCGCCTACTTCGTACCGGCCTTCTCCGGTCTGTTCGCCCCGCACTGGCGTTCCGACGCCCGCGGTGTGATCGCCGGCCTGACCCGGTACGTCACCAAGGCGCACCTGGCCCGCGCGGTCCTGGAGGCCACCGCCTGGCAGACCCGCGAGATCGCGGACGCCATGACCAAGGACTCCGGCGACGAGCTGGTGACCCTGAAGGTCGACGGTGGCATGACCGCCAACAACCTGCTGATGCAGCAGCTCGCCGACGTCCTGGACGCGCCCGTGGTGCGCCCGATGGTCGCGGAGACCACCTGCCTCGGTGCCGCCTACGCCGCCGGCCTCGCCGTCGGCTTCTGGTCCAGCACCGACGAACTGCGCGCCAACTGGCGCCGGGCCGCCGAATGGACCCCCCGCATGGACGCGGAGACCCGCGACCGTGAGTACAAGAACTGGCTCAAGGCCGTCGACCGGACCATGGGCTGGATCGACGAAGACGAGAGCTGACGAGAGCGCACCAGCTCTCCCGATCGAGCTCTGACGAGGAGTAAGAACCCGACATGACCAGTCAGTCCACCCTGCAGTCCGT
>NZ_JBEYFC010000408.1:0-8142 GCF_040634175.1 Streptomyces sp. NPDC007162 | reverse complement strand
GTCCTCGTCCAGGGCCCCGCGCCCGTCGGACCGGTCCTCGTGGTCGCCGGCGACGGCCAGGCCTCCCTGACGAACCAGAGCAGGCGGTCCTCGGTGGGCGCGGGCAGGGCCGGCCGGCCGCCGCGCTCCTGCCACAGGGAGCGCAGCCAGCCGGTGGCCCCGGTGCCCGTGCCCACCAGCACCCCGGAGGAAGCCTGGGCCTCGACGGCACCCCCGTCGTCCTCGAGGCCCAGGCGGTATCGGGCGGTCTGGTGACCGGCGGTACCGAGGTAGATCTCGTTGAGCGCCACGAGCCGCTGGGTGTCGTCGGCGACCGCCTCGACCATCGTCAGCTCGTCGGCGTGTGTGCTCCCGACGGAGGCCAGCAGCACCGGCGCCTGCTCCGGCCGGTGCCGCACCAGGACCCCGGGGTTGCGGCCGGGGTCGGCGTCGATGCCGACCACCGGCTGGCCGTCCAGGTACTTGGCGACGTTCGCGACCAGCCCGTCCTGGCCGACCACGACGACCACGTCCTCGGGCGCGAACAGGAAGCGGTCCAGGTCGGCCCGTTCGACCTGGGTACGACGCCAGGCCAGCGGGATCGCGGAGGTGACCTCGACCAGGGCCCGGCGGGCCCGGCGATGACGCTCGGACACCTCCGCGATGTCCCGTCCCCGGGACCCCAGGAAGAAGGCGGCCTGCCCGTGCGTACCGTGCCGGGCGACCAACTCCTCGTACTCCGTGGTGCGATGCACGAGCACGGCCCGCGGCGCGAGACTCACGACGCCGCCTCCGGAGACCTGTTCATGCCTGCTCCGCCGTTCCCAGCTTCGCCAGGAGGCCGGTCAGTACGTCCGGGGACACGGTCACGCTGTCGATGCGCGGGAGGTTCTCGGCGAGCCGGGTGCCGGTGAGGGCGTGCAGCGTGGCCACGTCCACCTCGCTGTGCACCCGCAGCCACGCCGCCTGCGCTGCGGCCCGTGCCTCACCGACCTCCCGGGCCGCCGCGGCCTCGGCCCGCGCGAGCGTGACCGCCCGCGCCGCCTCCGCCTCACCCAGCCGCACGGACCGCGCCGCCTCGGCCTCCGCGAGCTTCACCGATCGCGTGGCCTCCGCCTCGGCCAGCTTGACCGACCGCTTCGCCTCCGCCTCCGCCAGCCTCACCGTGCGGGTGGCCTCCGCCTCCGCGCGGACCGCGTCGGCCGCCGCGAGCTCCTCCGCCTCACGGCGGGCGTTGGTGCCCCGCTGCTCGACCAACTGCTCCTCGCGCCGCGCCAGTTCGATCTGGCTGGCCAGCTCGTTCTCGGCGATCGCACGCTCCCGCTCGACGGCCACCGCCCGCCGCTCGTAGGTCGCCCGGTCGGCCTCCTGCTGGATCTGCTCACGGGCCGGGGTGCGCAGCGCCCGCTCCACCTCCGGTTCCGGCCGCAGCGCCATCACCCGCACGGCCACCACCTCGATCCCGGTCGCCGGCAGTCGGGGCTCCGCGGCCAGCCCGGCCGCGATCCGCTCCCGCACCGCCGCCACGCCGTCGACCAGCGCCTCGGCCAGCGCGGTACGGGCCAGCACGGCGAGCGCGTGCTGCTGGGCCGTCTCCGTGAGCAGCGTGCCCAGCTGCTCCAGCGGGGTGCCGCGCCAGACGCCGGTGTCCGGGTCGAGGGAGAAGTCGAGGCGGGCGGCGGCCACCGCCGGGTCCCCGATGCGGTACGTGACCGTGGCCTGGACCGCCACGTCCTGGAAGTCGGCGGTACGGGCGTGGAAGGTCATCGCCAGTTCGCGGTCGTCGACCGGCACCTCGGAGATCGCGGCGGACAGCGGCCGGAACCAGAAGCTCAGCCCGGCTCCTTCGTGCGCCAGCTTACCGGCGCTGTGGTGTCTGACGTGCGCCGTCGGAGCCCCGCGCAGATGGCGCCAGCCCAGGCGCCGGGTGATGTCGGCCATGAGGCCCCCCTCGCTTTAGAGTCATCATGACCATAATCACCGTTCCGTTTGTCGTCAAGAGGACGAGAACAAGGGGCCGACGAGAACAAGAGAGCGGGGAAACGGCCGAGCCGGGGGTGAACCCGGTCTCCGGTGGTCAGGATGGAGGCATGGGATTCCACGTCGACTCCGAGACCGGGCGGCTGCGCCGCGTCATCCTGCACCGGCCGGATCTGGAGCTCAAAAGGCTCACCCCCAGCAACAAGGACGCCCTGCTCTTCGACGACGTCCTCTGGGTGCGCCGGGCCAGGGTCGAGCACGACGGCTTCGCCGACGTGCTGCGCGACCGCGGGGTCGCCGTCCACCTCTTCGGCGACCTGCTCACCGAGACCCTGGACGTCCCGGCCGCCCGCACCCTCGTCCTGGACCGGGTCTTCGACGAGAAGGAGTACGGCCCGCTCGCCACCGACCACCTGCGCGCCGCCTT
Organism: Streptomyces sp. NPDC007162; assembly: GCF_040634175.1. Classification (NCBI taxonomy): domain Bacteria; kingdom Bacillati; phylum Actinomycetota; class Actinomycetes; order Kitasatosporales; family Streptomycetaceae; genus Streptomyces; species Streptomyces sp. NPDC007162. The sequence goes on along the minus strand of NZ_JBEYFC010000408.1, from coordinate 5,756 downwards.
CGAGAAGCTGCCGGCGCAGGAACTGGCCGAGGCGCTGGTCGGCGGCATGACCAAACGGGAGTTCCTGGATGCGCACGAGGAGCCCACCTCGGTCCGCTTCCACGTCATGGACCTCGACGACTTCCTCCTCGAACCGCTCCCCAACCACCTCTTCACCCGCGACACCTCCGCCTGGGTCTACGACGGGGTCTCCATCAACGCCATGCGCTGGCCCGCCCGGCAGCGCGAGACCGTGCACTTCGAGGCGATCTACCGGTACCACCCGCTCTTCCGCCCCGAGCCGTTCCACGTCTGGTCGGAGGGGCAGGCCGCCTACCCGTCCACCATCGAGGGCGGTGACGTCCTGGTGATCGGCAACGGCGCGGTGCTCATCGGGATGAGCGAGCGCACCACCCCGCAGGCCGTGGAGATGCTCGCGCACAAGCTGTTCGCGGCGGGCTCCGCGCAGTCCATCGTCGCCCTGGACATGCCGAAGCGACGCGCCTTCATGCATCTCGACACCGTGATGACGATGGTCGACGGCGACACCTTCACCCAGTACGCCGGGCTCGGCATGCTCCGCTCGTACACCATCGAACCGGGCGTCGGCGAGAAGGAACTGAAGGTCACCGACCATCCGCCGGAGCACATGCACCGGGCGATCGCCGCCGCCCTCGGCCTGAGCGAGATCCGGGTGCTGACCGCCACCCAGGACGTGCACGCGGCCGAGCGCGAGCAGTGGGACGACGGCTGCAACGTCCTCGCCGTCGAACCGGGTGTCGTGGTCGCCTACGAGCGCAACTCCACCACAAACACCCACCTGCGCAAACAGGGCATCGAGGTGATAGAGATCCCCGGCAGTGAACTGGGCCGGGGCAGGGGCGGGCCGCGCTGCATGAGCTGTCCGGTGCAGCGGGACGCCGTGTGAGGTACCGCATGCACGTCGGAGGTGACTGTATAGAAATGTGGAATATCGTATAGACTTCCATCATCCCTTGAAGTCGACCCCTACCGCTGGAGCGCCCCCATGGCGACTGTCCCGACCGCCCTCGCCGGCCGCCACTTCCTCAAGGAGCTGGACCTCACCCAGGAGGAGTTCCGCGGGCTGCTCGAGCTGGCCGCCGAGCTGAAGGCGGCCAAGAAGGCCGGGACCGAGACCCAGTACCTGCGCGGCCGGAACATCGCGCTGCTCTTCGAGAAGACCTCCACCCGCACCCGCTGCGCCTTCGAGGTCGCCGCCGCCGACCAGGGCGCCGTCACCACCTACCTCGAGCCGTCCGGCTCGCAGATGGGTCACAAGGAGTCGGTGAAGGACACCGCCCGGGTCCTCGGCCGGATGTTCGACGCCATCGAGTACCGCGGCCACGGCCAGGGCGTCGTGGAGGAACTCGCCGCGTTCGCCGGGGTCCCCGTCTACAACGGCCTCACCGACGAATGGCACCCCACCCAGATGCTCGCCGACGTGCTCACCATGACCGAGCACACCGACAAGCCGCTCACCGACATCGCCTTCGCGTACCTCGGCGACGCCCGCTACAACATGGGCAACTCCTACCTCGTCACCGGTGCCCTGCTCGGCATGGACGTGCGGATCGTCGCGCCCCGGGTGCTGTGGCCGGACGAGACGATCGTCGAGCTGGCCCAGCAGCTGGCCGCCGCGTCCGGCGCCCGGATCACGCTCACCGACGACGTGAAGGACGGGGTGCTCGACGCCGACTTCATCGCCACCGACGTATGGGTGTCGATGGGGGAGCCCAAGGAGGTCTGGGACGAGCGGATCGCGCTGCTCGGCCCCTACGCCGTGACCATGGACGTGCTGCGCGCCACCGGCAACCCCGACGTCAGGTTCCTGCACTGCCTGCCGGCCTTCCACGACCTCGGCACCGACGTCGGCCGCGAGATCCACGAGCGGCACGGGCTGACCGAGCTGGAGGTCACCGACGAGGTGTTCGAGTCCGAGTACTCGGTCGTCTTCGACGAGGCCGAGAACCGGATGCACACCATCAAGGCGGTCCTGGTGGCCACGCTCGCCCGCGCCCGGTAGCGCGAAAAGGCCCTGTCCTTTCCGGCGGCCCGGCGCCACCCCTGCCGATGCCGCCACCGCGTCCCCAAGAAGGACGTCCGCACCATCAGAGAGAGCACCACCCGCATGCCCCGCATCAAGTCCCCGCACCTGCTGCTCGCCGAATCCGGCGCCGACCGCGCAGGCCACGGCCTGCGCCGCACCATGGGCCTCTTCCAGCTGATCTGCTTCGGCATCGGCGCGATCGTCGGCACCGGCATCTTCGTCGGCCTCTCCGACTCGGTCGCCCAGGCCGGTCCAGCCGTCGTCGTCTCCTTCGTGCTCGCCGCGGTGACCTGTGTGTTCACCGCCCTCTCCTTCGCCGAGCTGGGCGGCGCGATCCCGGTCTCCGGATCGTCGTACTCCTTCGCGTACGCGGGCCTCGGCGAGTCCACCGCTTTCCTGGTCGGCTGGTGCCTGCTCCTGGAGTACGGCATCTCGATCTCGGCCGTCGCGGTCGGCTGGAGCCAGTACGTCAACGAGCTGCTGCACAGCCTCACCGGGCTCCAGCTCCCGCACGCGCTGTCCGCGGGACCCGGCGACGGCGGGATCGTGAACCTCCCCGCGGTGATCGTCATCGCGATGGCCGCCGTACTGCTGGTGCGCGGGGTGCGGGAGAGCGCCCGTGCCACCGCCGCGATGGCGGCCGTGAAGCTCGCCATCCTGCTGGCCTTCTGTGCGATCGGCTTCAGCGCCTTCAAGGACGGCAACCTCGTCCCGTTCTCCCCGGCCGGCCTCGGCGGCATCGGCGCGGGCACCACCGCCGCGTTCTTCTCGTACATCGGCTTCGACGCGATCACCACGGCCGGTGAGGAGGCGAAGAACCCGCGCCGGGACATCCCGGTCGCGATCCTCGTCTGCATGGGCGTGGTCACCCTGCTCTACTGCGCGGTCGCGCTCGCCGCGATCGGCGCCATCGGCGGCGGCCAGGTCGCGGGCCGTCCCGCCGCCCTCTCCTACGTCGTCAACCAGGTCACCGGGTCCACCGTCGGCGGCGGGGTGATCGCCTTCGGCGCGGTCGTCGCCATCGCCTCCGTCGTGCTCGCGGTGATGTACGGGCAGACCCGCATCCTGATGTCCATGTCCCGGGACGGCCTGATCCCGCGCGTCTTCGAGAAGGTCTCCCCGCGGACCGCCACCCCGGTGGCCGGCACCCTGATCGTCGCGGCCGTCTTCGCGCTCCCGGCGGCCTTCGCCTCGCTGGACGCGGTGATGAACCTGTGCACCATCGGCATGCTCGCGATCATGGCCGTGGTGAACATCGCGGTGCTCGCCCTGCGCCGCCGCGAACCGGCCCTCGCCCGCACCTTCCGGGTCCCGCTCCACCCGGTCCTGCCCCTGCTGGGCGTCGGCTTCTGCCTCTATCTGATGTACGAGACCGGATGGACGACGTGGATCCAGTTCGCCCTCTTCCTGGTCGTGGGCCTGCTGGTCTACCTCGGCTACGGGCGCCGCAACTCCACGCTGGTCAGAGACTTGGACGGGGCCGCGGACGCAGTCCCTGAGCGGGAGCCTCAGGCCGTCTGATCCGCTGAGCGGAGACTGACGCGGACCCCGCTCCACACTGGTTCAAACCGGACCACACGGCTACCCGGCTCTTGCGGAGCTGGGTGGGTCGTAGGTGGCTGTGGTCCTGCGGACTCGGTTCCGATCAATCACACGATGTATACAGCCTTCCTTGCCTGGTGGTCGGCTCTGGAAGTCCTTCGGGGGTTGACTCCTGAGCCGGTGCCGCGGTGGTGGCTGGTCAGAAGTCGGTCGTAGATCAACGTCCATGAGGTGGGCGGCAGTTCGTCCAAGAGGCCGGGTATCCGCACCACTGCTGCGCATTCGAACATGCGTCCGGTATCCTCCTGGGCGCGTCACGTTCGTGACTCGAGAGGAGTGGCATGCGCTACGGCTACATCGGTTCGATGAAGGTGAAACCCGGTCACCGCGCGGAGGTGGTCGCCGTACTGGTCGCCGCCGCTGACGGTCTGCGCAAAGCGGGATGCCATCTCTACGTCGTGACCGAATCGGCCACCGACGAAGACACCGTGTGGGTGAGCGAGGTGTGGGAGAGCAAAGAGCATCACGACGCGTCGTTGCAGTTGCCCGAGGCGAAGGCTTCCATCAGCAAGGTTATGCCGCTGCTGACAGGTGAGTTCACTCGTCAGGAGACGCACGTCGCGGGCGGTCTCGGTATCTGACCGCGGCTGCGTGCCGCCAAGTCATCCTGCCCGACGCGCCGGAGATCGGGTGCGGGCAGGCTGCGGTCCAACTCCGATAGCTGCGCCATGATGGCCCTCGTGAGCGAAAGAACCGCGTTTGAGGTCGTCTCGCGCCTGTACCAAGAGTTCATGAAACTGCCCTTTCCCCCCAGACTGGCTGGTGCGGACCGGGCTGGCTTCGACCCGGTGATGCTGGACTCGGACACCGCAGCCTGGGTCTTCATCTGGATCAAGAACGGCGGCGAGCTCGAAGCGCAAGGTCGAAGCGGCCTGCTTCGCTGCATCGCCCGCCTGGACCGGGTGATACCTGCACTCAGGGAAGGGGACGATCCTGAGTACCGGCACCGACTGCACGAGATGGCTCGGCTTGTCGCGGATTCGCAATCCCCCAAATGAGCTCCGACCGGAAGGCGCATCGCCTGAGCACTTTCACGAGCCCTTGCGGCATGAGGGAGGGCCGCATGCAACCCTCGGCGACCCCACTCGCATCGAACTAGCCGTCGGCAGCACGCCACTTGACGGGACGGACAGATACAGCTCACGCGGTTGTTCCTGCCGCCTTCGTCTCAGACACTGTCGTGCGCCAGGAACTTTGGCGGCGCCGGGCCCGAGGTGCTGTGCGCAGGTGTGGCGATGCGCATGTAGCCGTCAAAGTAGCCGTATGGAGAGTCGCTGAGCGTGTCTGTGCAGGTCATAGCGCTGCCACGACTTTCCCTGATGTACGAGACCGGATGGACGACGTGGATCCAGTTCGCCGTCTTCCTGGTCGTGGGCCTGCTGGTCTACCCCGGCTACGGGCGCCGCAACTCCACGCTGGCGACCGCGGCGTCCGTCACGCCGGACGCCACTGACGCGGTACTACAGGAAGCCTGAACCACACCGCCTTGCCGGACTCGGTGGGTCGGTGTCCGCAGGACGAGCTCAGCGCGCGGATCAGCAGCAGGCCGCGGCCGCCCTCCTGCATGGGGTCGGGCTCCTCGATCACCGGCCGGGTCAGATGGCCGGGCGGTGCCGGGTCCGGGTCGTGCACCTCGACCTTGCAGCCCCCCGGCAGCAGCTCCACGACCAGCTCTATGGGCCCCCGGCCGGCGGTGTGCTCCACCGCGTTGGCGACCAGTTCCGCCGTCAGCAGTTCTGCGGTGTCGGCGTCCGCCGCGTGCTCCGCCTCCTCCATCGCCGAACGCACCAGGGCACGGGCGACCGGCACGGCCGCGACGGTGTGCGGCAGCGCGATGCGCCAGGAGGCGGGGGAGGCGGAGGGTGGTTCGTACACGGCTGGTCCGTTCATGGCGCAGGCGATCACTGCTTGTCCTGCTTTCAACTGTAGGAATGGTACGGGTCCCGTCCCGAAGGCCGTCGGTGCCCCCCGTACGGGACCTTCGTCCCGGTAACAGGGGGCTTACCCCGGCCGGTCGCCCCTCTCGCACATCCCTCTTCACTGTTACCGCCTTATTGACGCGCCGTGACCTTGTGACGCGTCCCGGGTGTGGGAGACGAAGGTGCCC
>NZ_JBEYFC010000407.1:0-8194 GCF_040634175.1 Streptomyces sp. NPDC007162 | reverse complement strand
GCCAAGATGGCCCTGGAGATCGGCGCCTCCGACCCCGAGGTCAAACGCCTGGCCAACGACTGCTTCTCCGTGGTCCGGGCGGCGGTGGCCGAGTGCGTGCGAGCGGCGCAGCGCAACGGCGACATCGACCCCGACGCGGACCCCGACGACCTCGCCTACCTGCTGCTGACCGTCATCCGCGGCAGCGATGTCGTGGGAGCGTACGGCCACAGCCCCGAGCGCCTGACCTCGATAGCTGAGAGCGCGTTCGCCCTGCTGCCTCGCCCGCACCACCACTGACAAGGGCACGGCGCCGTCCGCGCCGTAGCGGCGGCGTCACCCTGCGTCCCGTACGGGGTGCAGCAGGCCCATCGACTCCCACTACCGCAGGACGTGCGTGCGAGACCCAACCGTGCCGCGAAAGCGCCGATGCTCATCGCGCTCGCGCCGTTGTCTCCGCTCGACTTCATGTTGACATCAAGTCGGAGCCTGGCGTCCATGTCCAAGAACCAGGAAGCTGTGGAAAAGCACCGAGACACCGAGGCCATGCTGGCCCTGCTCGACGCGATGGACCAGATGCCGAGCGCAAGCCTGCTGCGGGCCCGCTCCTATGAACTGTTGTCTCTTGTCCCAGGCTCGTCTGTCGTGGACATCGGCTGCGGTGCCGGGCGGGCCGTCGCCGAGTTGGCCGAGCGTGGCGTCCACGCGGTGGGGGTGGATCCCGATCCGTGGATTCTGGCCGCGGCCCGGGAGCGGTGGCCGGAGGCCGAGTTCTGGGAGGCGGGGGCGGAGGATCTACCGTTCGCCGACGGAAGCGTGCGCGGCTACCGTGCCGACAAGGTCTTCCAATTTCTTCAGGAGCCGTGGCGCGCGGTGGCGGAAGCGCGGCGCGTCCTCTGCCCGGGCGGCAGGATCGTCCTGGTCGGGCAGGACTGGGACGCCATCATGGTCGACTCTGATGACGCGGCGCTCACCCGCACGATCGTGCACGCCCGTGCCGACCTCCTGGGCACGCCCCGCGCCGGCCGCCAGTACCGCAACCTGCTCCTGGACGGCGGCTTCAACGACGTCACCGTCGAGGTGCACACGAGCGTGTTCACCGATCGTGCGATGCTGTCGTTGGCCACCATGCTCTCCGAGGGGGCCTGCACGAGCGGTGCGGTCGGCCGTGGCCAGGCCGATGAGTGGGTCGCCGAACAGCGCCGACGCGCCGAGGCCGGCCGCTTCCTCATCGCCATTCCGTTCTTCGTGGCTGCCGCCTCCGCCTAGAGAGCAGATGGAGCACGGGCTGCGGGGATCCGCTTGACCGGGGAACGGTGACCACGCCTGTCAGGCACTAGCGGCCGATGTGGGTTTCCTTGGCCAGCTGGGGGTGGCCGCCTTCCGTGCGAGACGCCTGGTCATGAGGGTGATGACAGCCCAGGTGATCAAGGTCTCAGTACTGGATGAGCCGTTCTTAGTCCCGGGCATGGCGGCGTGCGTGCATCGTCCACGCGACGACCTGTCGACGCCCCGGCGGCGGGGCAGCATGACGAAGCCAGAGGCGTCCTTGGGGCGGCTGACCGGCTTGACGGTCAGGTTGAAGTGCTGTTTCGCCCAGTCGACGAGCTTTCCGGTGTAAGCGGGCGAGGGCGGCGAGGGCCGGGACGAGCAGATGCCCGAGGAGAACGCGGCGATCGTCACCGGCCCCGTCGAACGGCGGGTCGGCTCGGCGAGTTCACGGCGGGCCTCTGCCTGGTCGTTGAGTACGACGGCGACGATCCCGATCCGCACGAGCAGTGGCACGACCTGGCGTCCGCGTCGGTCGCCGACGACGAGTACCGCGTGGTCACCCCCGCCGGCTGGTCACTGTCGCCCGCGCAATGAAGGACAAAGGCGTCCCCGTCCCCGAGATCGCGAAGAAACTGACCCTCAAGACCGGTAAGAACGTCGGACAGCACCCCTCGGTCGCCTCCGCCGTCTGTCGCGCGCTCGCCGAAGCCGAGGAGACCGGCGCCGCGGCCGGGCCCGAGATCATCGCCCTGCGCCGGCCGACCCGCGTGGAGCTCACCGGGCCCGGAAGCAGCACCACCGACGCGGTGGGCACCGTCGTGGAACAGACCGAGGACCAGGCGAACGACGTCGTGGCCGCGCTGCTCGCGCACACCCGACACCAAGGGGAGCACGCGTGATCCCCTTGGTGTCGCACCGTGCGAAGGGCCGCGGGGCACTCGGAGCCGAACGCCCTGGCCAAATCGGCCCGTTCGGCCGCTGGCCCGATCCCCGCGAGGACGAGGGCCACGACGAGTCCGACGAGGAAGATCCGGCTCCGAAAGTTACTCAGGGTTTATTTGTCACCTGGTTCGCCGCTCGTCAACAGTGGCCCTTGTTCGCCCGCCCCGACGCCTGAGAGCGGCACCGCAGGCTGAGGACTCCGGTGTGGATCCGGAGCGCTCACTGGCTCGGGGCACCCACCAGTTCGCGCAGGCGAGTGTTGTTCTGCAGCACCCACCGCAGGGTCCGCGGTGCGCGCCCGAGCAGGGTTTCCAGTTGGTCGGAGACTTCGTCGTACCGCCCGCTGGCGATCAGACTGGTCTGGATCCTCAGGTGCGCCGCCACGTGCCGGGCCGTACCCGGGTCGCCCAGGTCCTTCTGCAGTGCGGTCTCGTCGAGGAAGGCATCTTGCCAGGCCTCCAATTCCTCAGGGATGTAGACGACCTGGCGTCCCAGCACGGCTGCGTAGTCCTCAGCGAACCCGTACATGTCCTTCAGCTCCGGGCCGGTGAGCGCGTAGGACTTCGAGATGTGCGGTGCGGGGTCGACCAGCACCTTCACGCACACCTCTGCCACGTCGTGCACGGCGATGGGCGCGAGCCGCTGGTTGCCGAAGGGCAGGCGCAGTTCACCGTTGCTCAGCGGGCCCGCCAGCATCCAGGTCAGATGGGGGTTCTCGGCGAACAGGGTCGCACGCACGTTGATGGTCGGGAGGCCGGACCACTCCAGCACCCGCTCGCAGACCCAGTGCGCCCGCTGCTGCGGTGACCAGTCCGTGACCAGTCCGCCGAGCCAGGAACGCCGCTCCTCATCCGGTGCGGTCATCTTCTCGAACGTCATGTACGACTGCTCGTGGTTGGACATGTGCACGAAGGCCTCGATGTCGCCCTGGGCTCGCGCCGCCGTGGCCATCAGGGTGAGGGCATCGACGTAGTACGGCTGCGGGGTCATGCTGAAGTAGATGCGCTTGACACCCTTCAGCGCGGCGGCCACGTCCGCGAGTTTGAACAGGTCACCGACGAAGACCTCGGCCCCGGCCTCGCGCAGCGACTGCGCGCGTTCGTCGTCCCGTCGCACGAACGCGCGCACCGGGTGGCCCTGTTCGAGCAGCATGTCGATCATCACCCTGCTCACGCCACCGACGTGACCGCCGGCGCCGGTGATCAGAATGGGATTGCGCTCCGACACTGTTGTGTCCTCCATCTGGTTGGGGTGAGTCGGCCGTTCAGGAAGCCGAAGATGTGAAGTCGGCCAGACGGGCGAGGAAGTCGAGGAGTGTGGCATTGAGCTCGGCGCGACGCTCCTGCTGCCTGCTCGCTGGGCATGACTGAAAGCCGTCTGGAATCTGATGGGTTTCCTCGCCGGTGAAGGTGAGGCGAGTGGGTGGCGGGCTGGGAGTTCAGGGCTTCGAGATCATCCTGTGGCCGCTTCGGGGCTTGCTTCGGCGGTCTTCTGGAGGACCGCGTCGGTGTCCGCGAGGACCAGCATCTTGTTGATGTCGGCGCCGACCAGTGCGCCGCCCGCTGCGGAGGCCCCGACCTGGGCGGTCGGAGGAGGGTCAGCTGTTCAGGAAGCCCAGGATGCGATCGGCGACCGCCTTGGGCTGTTCGACGTGCGGGAAGTGCCCCGCGCCGGGTATGACGATGCGTTCGAAGCCGTTCGTGAACAGGTCGTCCATGCCGTCGCTCAACTCCACGGCAAAGCAGTTGTCATCGGCGCCGTGGAGGTAGAGCGACGGGACGGTGATGGCGCCGAAGGCCCGGGCTTGCAGGGACTGGGTCGCCTCGTCCGCGGGGGGCGTGAACAGCTGGCGGTAGTAGCCCAGGACCTCGGTCAGGACTCCTGGAGCACCCAGGGTTCCCTTGAGCGCGGCACGCTCCGCGTCCGGCAGCTCGTAGCCGGGTGACCATTCCCGCCAGAGCCGGTCGATGAAGGCGAAGCCGTCGTGCGCGACGGCCGCCTCCGCCAAGGCTGTCTGGAAGAAGAACATGTACCAGCTGCGTCGCTGCTGGTCACCGTCGGTGACCAATGCGTTCATCAGTTGACGGCCATGGGGAGCCGCCATGGTGACAAGCTTGCGGACACGCCTCGCGTCGAGGCTCGCAGCCCCGTACGCCGCCGCGGCTCCGAAGTCGTGGCCGATGAGATCCGCCTGCTCGCGCCCGAGCGCCTCGATCAGGGTCAGGACGTCCTGGCCGGTCGAGGCAACGCGGTAGGAGCCGTCGGGGGCCGCGCCGCCGGGCCAGTATCCGCGCTGTGCGGGCGCGACCGCCCAGTACCCTTCCTGCGCAAGGCGGTCGAGGACCCCTGCCCAGCTGGCGGCATGGTCGGGAAACCCGTGGAGGCACACCACGAGCGGCCCGCTGCCGGCCTCAAGGATCGGCACCTCCAGTCCGCCTGCCTGCACCGTCCGATGCCGGACGCGGTCGCTCGCCTGGGACCCCCTGGCCGGGGAGTCCTCACCAAAGGGCGGTCGCTGGGTCATCTGTGTCATGAGTTCAACCCCCAAGCCGCCTTCGCGGCGTCGCGGTCCGGCAAGCCCGGACCAAGTAGCAAGTAAGCGGCGAGTTGCGGGCCCGGACGACCTCGTTCTCCCGCTCGTATTCGAGGGACTCCACTCACGCTGCAGCGGCGGCGATATCCAGACTTTTCATCCGCGCCCTGTTGGCCATCACCTTGGCGAGCAGCCGGCCGGCGATCGGCAGCCGGGAGACGCGGATCATCACGGACCGAAGCAGCAACTCGGCGCGGTTGCCCGGGGTGAGGAAAGCGCGCATGCTCACAGCGTTGCCGAGGTGGTGGGCGATGAACGGGCGCAGGTGGTCCTCCCAGTCCTGCAGCGCTCGTGGCACGTCGTGGGGGTGGCGTTCCAGCATGGTGCCGAGCAGGTCCGCCCCGGCCAGGCCGGTGGATGCCCCCATGGCGGAGTAAACGGTCAGGCACCACGCGGCGTCGCCGACGAGCACGACTCGGCCGCGGTGCCAGTGGTCGAGGTGCACCTGCTCGGCGGAGTCGAACAGGTGGTCCGGGGCCTTCTCGAACTGGTCGAGCAGCCAACCGAGCGTGGAGCCGGTGGGCTCGGGACCGTAGGCGGCGCGCAGCGAGTCGATGGCCGGCCGGGTGAACTCGGCGTCCACGTCGTCGGTGCGGTAGGAGAACAGCACCGACGGCGGACGGTTGGCGAACGGGAACACCCACACCGATCGGCCCGCCTCGGCCATGGTCAGCCCGTCCTGTGCGCGGTAGCCGGGTATCGGCTCGGGCAGGCTGTACACGGCGATCATGTAGTTCAGCCGACGGATCGGGCTCTGCTCGGGCTCGAACGCAAGCCGGCGCACCGTCGAGCGCAGTCCGTCTGCCCCGACCACCAGGTCGAACCGTTCGACGGTCGTCGTCTCCGTCGTCAGGTCGCGGATCTCGACGTCCACCCCGTCGGGGTTCTGGTCCAGCGCGATCGGCACGGTCGAGTACCGGATCTCGACCTCGTCGGGCAGGGCGGTGAAGGCCGCTTCTTCGACGTCGCCCCGCACCACCAGTCGAGACCCGGGGAACACATCGGCGTAGCTCACACCGAGGCGGCGCCGGCCCGTACGGACGACGTCGTAGTTCACGCCATCCGGAGCGAGGCGATCCGGCACCGCATCGGCGAAGCCCAGCCGTTCGGCGGCGGCGAGCCCGGTCCCGAACACGGCGATGAAGTATCCGCCGCGGCGCCGCTCGGGGGCCTTCTCCAGCACCACCACGTCCCAGCCCGCGCGATGCAGTCGCAGCGCGGAGGCGGTCCCGCTGATCCCGAGGCCGACCACCAGGGCCCGCGGTCGCGATGTCGTGTTCTTGTCCATGGGATTGCGCTCCGACATGGTCGTGTTCTCCATCTGGTGGGGGGCGGTGGGGGCGGCCGTTCAGGAAGCTCAGGATGTGGAGTCGTCGAGGCGGGCGAGGGCGTCGAGGAGTGGGGCGTTGCCTCGGCGGGAAGCTCCTGCTGCTTGCTTGCTTGGCATGGCTGAAACCGTCTGGAAACTGATCGGTTATCAGACGGGAAAACCGGCCGGTTTCCTCGCCGGTGAAGGTGAGGCGAGTGGGTGGCGGGCTGGGAGCTCAGGGCTTCGAGATCATCGTGTGGCCGCTTCGGGGCTTGCTTCGGCGGTCTTCTGGAGGACCGCGTCGGTGTCCGCGAGGACCAGCATCTTGTTGATGTCGGCGCCGGCCGCTGCGGAGGCCCCGGTCTGGTCGACCAGATCGGTGGCGTTGCCGACCACCCATACACCCGCAGAGCCGTTCGGCCTTCAGGTGCGCGCGGATGTCTGCAGGAACAGCTCAAGGAGTGCCAGCAGCGTCTCGGGAGCGTCCTCGGTCGGGAAGTGGCCGGCGCCCGGAATCTCGACCACGGGTGCGTCGGGGTAGCTGAGCCGGAACGCCGGGATCACGTACTGGGGCAGCAGTGCGGTGTCCCGCATCCCGACCGCCAGCATCGCCGGCACGGCGCGCAGCGCGGCGACGGCTTCCATGGGCGGCGGCCCGGGCGGGGGACCCTGGGGGCCCTCCAGGACCTGCCGGGGGAAGGCGATGACACCGCGGCACTCCGCCGGGGTCGGGAAGGGGCTGGAGTAGGCGCGGATCCAGGTCGGCGTGGCGATCTCGGGCCGGGCGACATGCTGCAGGTCGATCATCAGGTGGGCGATGGTGTGACCCGCGTTGCCCAGGATCTGCTCGAACGAACCGTCCGAGAGCGCCGAGTGGGCCCACTGGAACCACCGGCTCTCGACGCCGTTGGCCTTCATGAGAGGGGCGATGTCGTCTGCGAGCGGCAGCACGGTGTTCGTGGCGAAGATCCGGGAGATCCGGTCGGGGTGACGCAGCGCGAACCCGGTGCCGATGGGGCCGCCCCAGTCACGGAGCACCAGGGTGATGTCCGTCAGGTCGAGCGTGTCGACGAGCAACGATTCGAGATTCAGGATGTGTTCGCTCGCGTCGTACGTGCGATCCTGCGGTGTCTCGCTCTTGCCGAAGCCCATGTGGTCGGGAACGACCACGCGATGGTGACGCGACAGTGGCCCGATCAGGTGGCGCCACTCGTAGCCCCACGTGGGCTCGCCATGCAGCATGACGATCGTCTGATCGGGCCGTGATGGGCCCTCGTCGACATAGTGCTGGCGGAAGCCGGCAGCCTCGTTGAAGCGGGCGGGATACGGCCACGTGCCGTCGAACGTCTCGTCAGCAGCAATCACGGGATATCGCGCCTTCCGGTGCGGTGTTGTCCGCACTGACCGCGGTCACGAGGTCCTCCGAAGTATCGGTTCTGAAGCAGCCTTCACCGGCTGGCTCGTTCTTGCGCCGAGCTGCGCGCCACGCCCCGAACGTCATGAAGCCAACCTCCAAGCCGCCTTCGCGGCGTCACGGTCCTGCCCGCCCGGACCAAGCCGGTCCGGTGAGCTCAGGATGGTTGTGTACTGGACAGTCGGAAACCTAGGCAGTTCTGTACTGGGTTGTCAAATACGGAGGGCCGGCTTTACCTTCGGCGCATGGCGAGACCACGAAGCTTCGACCGCGACCACGTCCTGCATGCCGCCGAGCGTCAGTTCCGCACCTCCGGCTACAACGGCACGAGCGTCGACGACATCAGCGCCGCCACCGGCCTGGGACGCGGCAGCCTCTACGGCGCGTTCGACGGCAAGCACGGCGTGCTGCTGGAAGCGATGTCCGGCTACTTCGGTCGGCTGGCGCAGGGTCCGCGGAAGATGCTCGACGGACCGGACGAGGGCGCCCTGGAGCGACTGCACGCGTACTTGCTCCGCGCCGTCCACGGGGTGCCCCTCGCCGCCGACGTACCCCCCGCCTCCGACCGGGCGGGGGCGGCCTGCTTCGCCGCCAAGATGGCCCTGGAGATCGGCGCCTCCGACCCCGAGGTCAAACGCCTGGCCAACGACTGCTTCTCCGTGGTCCGGGCGGCGGTGGCCGAGTG
>NZ_JBEYFC010000406.1:0-8263 GCF_040634175.1 Streptomyces sp. NPDC007162 | reverse complement strand
GGTTGTCGCAGGTGTCTCTGGTACTTCTGGTGCCTGCGTTGTCTCTGCCGTCTCAGTTGGGGAGTCCGACATGACCACACCCCGGGACCTGTTCCTCGTCACCGTGTACGACGCCGCCGCCCGGCCCGTCGAACAGGGTGACCTCTCCCTGGCACTCGCCGGAGCCGAACTGGTCGATCTCATCGACGCCGGGGCGGTCACGCTCGACGGCGATCTCGTCGTACCCGCTCCGCAGGGCGGCACGGGAGACCGGCTCCTGGACGAGGCGGCCACGGCGCTGCGGCACGAGGCGCCGTACGAGTCGGTGGAGGACTGGCTGTGGCGCCGCGGGCGTGGCCTGGGCGCCGCCTACCTCGACGTCCTGGAGGCGGACGGCACGGTGGTCGCCCAGCAGCGGCGACGCTGGCTGCCGCTGCCGACCGGACGCACGCAGCCGTCCGACTCGCCCGAGCGCGCCGCGGCGCACGAACGCTGGACGTCGGGCGAGCCCGTGCTCGCCGCCCTGGCGGCCGCCGTCGGGATCCAGGACGAGGCGGCCCAGGACCTCGTCGGCGCGGCCCCCGAGACAACCGTCACGGTGGTGGCCGCGGTGAACGACGCCGTCACGGAACTCGCTGCCGTACGGCAACGCCGGGAGATCGAGGACGCGGCCTTCGACAACGTCTGGCGGGGCCTGTGACGGTCGCCGCTCCCGTGCGGCCCGGGGAGTCCACCCGGCGGGCGTTCACTTGAGGCCGCTGAGCATGACTCCCCGGACGTAGTACTTCTGCAACAGGAGGAAGAGGACCAGCACCGGCAGGGTGCTCAGGACCAGGCCGGCCATGACGATGGGCGTCGTGCGGGTCGGGTCGACGTAGTCCTGCAGGAGCTGGATGCCGACGGGCAGGGTCATCACGGCCGGGTTCGCGGTCGACACGAGCAGCGCCCAGATGTACTCGTTCCAGGCGTCGACGAAGGTCAGCAGGGAGAGGGTGAGCAGGACCGGCCTGGTCTGCGGGAGGACGATCCGCCACCACACGGTGAACTCGCCGGCGCCGTCGATGCGTGCGGCCTCCAGGACCTCGTCCGGGATCGAGACCATGAACTGGCGCGTCAGGAAGATCCCGAAGCTGCTGACGAGGAACGGCACGGCGAGCGCGACGATGCTCACGGTCAGCCCCGCGCCGCCGCGCCCGAGCAGGTCGTTGCCGCCCGCCAGCGGCCAGTGCACCAGGATCAGGAAGTGCGGGACGAAGAACAGGAACGGCGGGAACATCATCGTCGACAGCACCAGGCGGAAGACGAGGTCCCGGCCGGGGAAGCGGAGCTTGGCGAGCGCGTAGCCGGCCAGCGAGGACGTGAGCAGCACCGAACCGGTGACGACGGTCGTGACGACGACGCTGTTGCGGAAGAGCACCGGCAGATCGAGCTGGTGGACCGCCGCCCGGTAGTTGGACAGGTCGAACGCCCTGGGCAGGAACCGGTACGGCAGCGTGCCGGCCTCGTCCGGCCCCTTGAAGGACGTCATCACCATGTCGGCGAACGGCACCACCGTGAGAACCGCGCCGGTGACCACCAGCAGATACGAAAGCCACGGGAGGCGGCCGCGGTTCACGCGTCCTCCCCCGTGCGCCGGAAGAGCCACAGCTGCACCAGCGTGACCGCGAGGACCACCGCGAACAGCACGAAGGCGGCGGCGCTCGCGGTGCCCCAGTCGCCGTAGGAGAAGGCCTGCCGGTACATCTCCAGCGCGGCCACGTCGGTCGCGTCCCCCGGCCCGCCCCTGGTCATCACCGTGATCAGCGCGAACGACTGGAGGCCGGTGAGGAACTGGGTGACGCACACGAACATCAGGGACGGCCGCAGCAGCGGCAGCGTGATCGTCCAGAAGACGGTGCCGGGGCCCGCGCCGTCGAGGGCGGCGGCCTCGTAGTAGGTCTCGGGGACGGACTTCAGCCCCGCCGTCAGGACGAGGATCGCCGAGCCGACGGAGGCCCAGGACTGCACGACGACGACCGAGGGCAGCGCGGTGTCCGGGTCCTGGAGGAACGCCACCGAGGCTAGTCCGAGGGCGTTGAGGACGCCGTTGACGAGACCACCGGGCTCGTACATGTACTTCCAGACGTTGCCGACGGCGACGACGGTCGTGACGATCGGCAGGAAGTACAGGGTGCGCCACAGCCCTTGGAACCGCAGCTTGTCGATGCAGGTGGCGACGAGCACGGAACCGGCGAGCGAGAGGACCACGGTGCCGAGGGCGAACAGCAGCGTGTTGGTGAGGACCGGCGTCAGGAACGTCGAGCCGGCCGCGAACAGACCGGCGAAGTTGTCCAGTCCCACCGGTTCGATGTCACCGAGGTCGAACCCGGCCCACCGGGACGTCGCGAGCAGCAGCGCGAAGCCGAGCGGGAGGACGAGGAAGACGGCGAAGAACAGCAGTGCCGGGGTCAGGAAGAGATAGGCGACGGCGGTCTGGCGGCGCTGCCGGCGGTCCCGGCCGCGGGCACGCGCCGCGGGGGTGCCGGGTGCGGCGCGTTCGGCCGGCCGCGGTGTCAGGGTGGCGTTCACCATGACCGGGACACCTCCTGGTCGACCTGGCGGCGGGTGGTCCGCAGCGCCTCCTCGACCGACTGCCGGCCGGTCCACAGCGCCTCGATGTTCCTGCGCAGCAGCGACTTGGCCTGCTGCGCGCCCGGTACGTTCGGCTCCGGCACCGCGTAGGCGAGCGCGTCCAGGAAGGGCCGCAGGTTGGGATCGGTGCCCGCCCCGAGCAGGGTCCGCATGTCGTCGGCGCGGCCGGTCAGCGAGCCGACCGACACCTGAAGGGCACTCATCCGGGTGGCGCCGCGCACCTTCTCGGCGTTGAGCCAGCGCAGGAACTCCCAGGCCTCACGCGGGTGCCGGGCGGCCGTGTTGACGCCCAGCATGAACCCGGTGGCGAGGGTGCCCCGCCTGCCGCCGGTCTCCGGGAGGGGCACGGGTACGACTCCGACGTCGCGGTAGGCCGTGCCCATCAGTGACCTCAGGTTCGCCGTCCACCAGCCGGCGCTAATCACCATGGCCACCTGCCCGGACGCGAACGCCTGGTAGACGTTGACACCGGGGTCGCTCGCGCCCGTGGCGACGAGGCGGTGCTCCAGGTCGAACACGGCCCGTCCGGCCGTCGAGTCGAGGTCGGTGCGTCTGCCGTCCGCCGAGACGAACCGCCCGCCGGCGGCGTTGAGCAGCGCGAGGGTCTGACCGACGGTGGTGGAGTCGTCGAAGGTCGACAGCCCGAAACCCTGCAGCAGCGTGTTGCCGTACCGGTCCCGCCGGGCGGTGCGGCGGGCCGCGTCCTCCAGCTCCCGCCAGGTGCGCGGCGGCCCTGCGACGCCGGCCTCGCGCAGCAGTCGCCTGTTGTAGTAGAGGGCATAGGTCTGCATCTCGGTGGGATAGCCGTAGACCGTGCCCGCCACCGACGCGGAACCGACCGCGGCGGCCCCGTAGCCGCGTCTGATCTCCTCGGCGTGCCCGGGTGGCGCGGGCCGCAGCACACCGGCCCGGACGAGCTGGCCGTTCCACAGGCAGTACGGGTGCAGGAGGTCGGCACCCTGGCCGGCGGCCTGCCTGACCATGACCGTGGTCAGCAGGTCCGTGAACTCCACGGCCTCGGTGGCCACCTTGACCCGGTCGTGGGTGGCGTTCCACTCGTCCACCGGGCCCCGCAGGGCCTCCTTGAGCGCCCCGCTCGCGTAGTGGGAGAGCAGGGTGAGGACGATCGGGTCACCGGGCCGTCCGGTGCCCCGGGAGGGTGCGGCGCAACCGGCGGTGAGCAGCGCCGAGGGCAGGGCGAGCGCGAAGTGACGGCGGCTCAGCGCCCGGGTCACCGGGCGGCTTCCCGGCGCATCACCCGGAAGACCCGGGTCGTGGTGAAACCGGTCTTGCGGTAGAGGTGTCCGGCCGGGGACTGCGCCCCGGTCCACAGGAACCACGCGGCGTGCGCCCGGCGCGCTCGCATCCGCTCCAGGACCAGATGCAGGAGGACTTCGCCGAGTCCGGTGCCGCGCATCTCCTCCAGCACCCCGATGGGGCCGAACCGCTCGTCCACCGAGTCGAACGCGCCGTGCATCGCCCAGCCGACCATGCGGCCCGCCGGGTCGCGGGCGGTGACGATCCGGTCGAGCGGGGTGCCCGTGGTCAGGCACGCCCGGATGGTGCAGGCCCAGTCCGGCCCGAAGTGGCTCCCGGCGAGGGCGAGGAGATCCACCAGGTCGTCGTCGGCCGGGGTGGCGAACCGGTGTCCGCGGCCGGTCAGTTCGGCCGCACGGCGCAGGACGTCGGCCGGGACGCGGTAGCCGACCAGGGCACGGTGCATCGCCGCCGCCTCGTACAGCGTGCGAAAGCCCAGGGCGTCCAGGAGCCCGGCCGCCTCCGGGTAGGCCTCGGCGTCCAGGCCGGGGAAGACGTAGTTCGGGGTGTACGAGGAGAAGTCCACCCGGGTCCGGCCGTGACCGGCCAGCCAGTCGAGGGCCTCGGTCAGCAGCCGGCGGCCGAGGCCCCGGCGGCGGGCGTCCGGGGCGACGAAGAAGAACGGGATCCAGCCCTGTTCGGGCTCCAGGTCGGTGCCGGCCATCGGGGTCAGCCGGCGCACCGCGTAGGCGGCGCCGACGACACGGTCGCCGTCGACGGCGATCCGCAGTCCGTCCGGGTCGAAGTTGGGGTCGAGCAGCACCAGGGAGCGGAAGCGGTCCGGGGTGATCGGGTCGGCGGGTGCGCTCCGGGCCCAGGCCTCCACCAGCCGGGGGCCGTCGCCCGACCGGAAGCCGCGGATCCCGACTCGGGATGTCGTCGTCGTGGGGTGGGTCATCGACCGGGTGGTCCTTCCGGAGCGGACAGCTGCGTGGTCTCAGGGGTACGACGGGCCGGCCTCAGCGGTACAGCAGCACGTCGTCGCCGGCCCATCGGCCGGGCGGGGCCGGTGGCCCGCACAGCGGCTGCGGGTCGTCACCCGCGTCGACGGCGCGCCGCAACCGGTCGGATCCCCACAGCAGATCGATGAAGGGACGGCGACCGGTCTCCTCGGCACCGGTCCCTTCGGCACCGCGCTGCGCCGCGCCGCCGTCCCCCGGCTCCCAGGCGAAGTCGTCCGGATAGAGCCGCCGGAGCGTGGCGAGCATCGCGACGGCGGTGCGTACGGGCGTGAACGTCGCCAAGTCGGTGATGTGCAGCTGGACTCCGCGCAGCGGCCTTCCGGCGTACCGGTGGCAGGCCGGTACGAACCGCAGATCTCGGAAGTGCACGCCGGGCAGGGCGAGTTCGGTGAGAGCGGGCGCGAACCGCCGGTCGAGGTACGGGGCGCCGACGATCTCGAAGGGCTGTGCGGTGCCGCGGCCCTCCGAGAGGTTCGTCCCCTCGAACAGGCAGGTGCCGGGATACACGAAGGCGGTGGCGGGCGTCGGGATGTTGGGCGAGGGCGCCACCCATGCCAGACCGGTGTCCCCCGCGGTCATGGCGCGCTGCCAGCCCAGGACCTCGATCACCGTCAGGTCGACCGGTCCGTCCGCGACGTGCGGCACGGCCGAGGTGTTGAGATGCCTGGCGAGTTCGCCGCAGGTGAGACCGTGCCGGACGGGGACGGCGGCGCGTCCGACGAAGCTGGACCATTCCGGTTCGAGCAGGGGACCCTCGCTGACGAGTCCGCCCAGCGGATTCGGCCGGTCGGCGACGACGAACCGCACACCCGTACGGGCCGCCGACGCCATCAGGTCGAACATGGTCCACACGTAGGTGTAGTACCTGGCCCCGATGTCCTGGAGGTCGAGGACGAGGGTGTCCACACCGCTGTCGATCAGCAGCTTGTCGAGCCGCTCGCCGGCGCGGCCGTAGGTGTCGTACACCGGCAGCCCGGTGTCGGGGTCCCACCGGACGGCCTCGCTCTCCCCGGCCTGACCGGTCCCGTACAGTCCGTGTTCCGGGCCGAACAGGGCGACCAGCGGCACCCCGGCGTCGAGCAGCGCGGGCGCGGCGGGACGCAGATCCGGCAGGACGCCGGTGTGGTTGGTGACCAGCCCGACGCGACCGCGCCCGGCCAGCGCGGGCTCCGCGTACAGCCGTGCGATCCCGGTCGTCACCGCGCCGCGGTGGTGCGTGCTCATGTCCTGCCCCGTCCGACGGTGACACCCTTCGCAACAGTGGTCGGGAATCTACCCTTACGGCCCGTTATTCGCATGATGAATCGCCGACGGCTTCGGCGCCCCGGCCGGCCGCCGCGCCGCCGCCCCGACTCCCGTACGCGTCACCGAGGTTGAGCCTCCCGCCGGGGCCGGGCGCCACAACACGCCGACCCGGGTCGCCCGCACGTGGGATGTTTCCGTGTCGACGGGGCGTCCGGGTGCGGTGACGGTGTGTGATGGCACCGGGCTCCGGTCTGTCCGCGGCCCCTTCTTCACCGTTGCCACCGCTCACGAAGGACATCACGATGCGCCTCAGTCGTCCGCTCGCCGTCGCTCTCGGCGGGCTCGCCCTCGCCGTCCTCACCACGGGTCCGGCGGCCGCCACCCAAGGGACCTTCGTCTGGGTGGGGCCGAAGGGCAAGGCGTACGCCATCCAGAACCCGCCGGACCGCAAGTGCCTCGACATGGCCCAGGAGGCGCGCGGCCCGCAGAACTCCACGAAGAAGGCGCTCGTCGTCTACAGCAAGGCGAAGTGCAAGGGCACGGCGCTCCGCATCGCCCCCGGCCACTCGGCGCCCGGCAGCGTCCACTTCGCCAGCGTGGTCTTCAACCCGCGGTAGCACCTGTCGCGGTGGCCCTCACCCACGACGCCCCGCGGCTCGACGTCGGCTCCGAGCCGCGGCACCCGGGCGCCACAGAGGTGGGGCCACCGTTCACAGCGGTGCGCGGGCGACCGTCATGACGTAGGCGCCGAACAGCAGGGAGACCGCCGTGAGCGCGCCGACGACCAGGACGGCCTGGGCGGGCCGCAGCCGCCAGCTCCTGACCAGCGCGCGGGCCAGCGGGATCAGCAGGGGGAAGGCGGGGAGCAGGAAACGCGGCTTGGAGGAGAAGGAGCCGGAGCCCCCCACGACCACCAGGACCAGCACGCCGGCGAAGACCACCAGGACCAGCGGGGCGCGGTCCAGGCAGAGCAGGCAGAACAGCAGGACGCCGGCCACGACGATCACCAGGGCGGCAGCGTAGACGAAGCCACCGCCGTGCACCAGCAGGCCCTTCACGAACAGCAGGGATCCCCTGCCGAAGTCGAAGCGCGAGTTCCAGGCCCGCTGCACCCCGAAGTAGCCCTGCAGCAGGTCGCCGGTCCGGTGCCCCACCCACAGGACGTAGCCGAGCCAGCCGACCGGGGCCGTCAGGCAACCCACCCACAACCGGGGCGGGACCCGGCCGCGTCGCCGTACCGCCTCGTGGGCGCCCGCGACGACGACGGCCGCGGCGACCGCGAAGCCGCTGGGCCGGGAGAGACCGGCGAGCGCGGCAAGACAGCCTGCCCAGAGCCAGCGGCCCCGGAGAACGCTGTACAGGGACCAGGCCGCGAGCGCCGAGAAGAGGGACTCGGTATAGGCGACGGTCAGTTCGACCGACTGGGGGAGCACGGCCCACAGAACGACGAGCGCCGTGGCGACGCCCCTGCCGTACAGGAGGTCGCCGACGCGGTAGACGCCCCACGCGGCCACCACGGCGGCGCCGCCCGCGAGCAGCAGTGCGGCCTTGCCGGGCGTGAGCGGCAGGACCGTCGTCAGGGCGCGGATGAGCCCGGGGTACAGCGGGAAGAACGCCCAGTCGGTCTGTACGGCTCCCCGGCGCGTGATCTCGATCAGGTCGCCGTAGCCGTGCGCGGCGATGTGCTGGTACCAGCGGGCGTCCCAGGCGTGCGCGAGGTTCCTCAGCAGCGGGTGCCCCGTGGCGTGGTTCGCCAGGACGACGACGATGGCTCCGGCGAGCCTGACGGCCGCGAAGAACGCCAGGGCGGCCCCGAGACCGGACGATGCCCGGCCGAGGGACGGCAGGCGGGAGGGGCGCGACTGCGCGACGGGGCCCGGCCGCGGTACGGATGACGTGCTCACGGTCCGACCATCGGCAGGGAAGTGCGACCTCGCAACGCGACACGGGGGTTTCTTACGGTCTTCCGCACCCGTTCAGACCCACGCGACCCGCATCACATGTGCACCCCCTTGATCGATCATCCGTCAGTCTGTTTACCATATGAGCGCCACCCAGCTCGATCGAGAGATGCAGGTCTGTGACTGTCAACGAGGACACGTTCACCAACTGGAACAACCGTCACGAGA
>NZ_JBEYFC010000405.1:0-8283 GCF_040634175.1 Streptomyces sp. NPDC007162 | reverse complement strand
ATCGAGGTCAGGCGCTCGGGGCTGTGGCCGTACGCTCCCACGACATTGCTGCCGCGGATGACGGTCAGCAGCAGGTAGGCGAGGTCGTCACGATGGACCCGGCCATGCTCGTCGCCGGGGCGTACTCGCCCTTGGCCTTCTCGGTCCCGGCCATCTCGACCGCGCCCTGGTGGTGCTGGACCATCATGGTCAGGAACATCGTGTCGAAGTCGGTCCCCTTGGCCTGCTTCAGCATGGTCATGTCCTTGTCGGACATCATTCCGGCCATGCCGCCGTGACCGCTGTGGTCCATGCCCGCCATGGGCACGTCCTCGCCCCAGGCCTTCAGCCAGCCCGTCATGGTGTTGATCTCCGGGTCCTGGGCCTTCTCGATCCGGGCGGCGAGGTCCTTCACCTGGGCGGAGGAGGCCCGGTCGGCGGCCAGGGAGGCCATCTGAAGGGCCTGCTGGTGGTGCGGGATCATGGTCTGCGCGAAGGACACGTCCTGCGCGTTGTGCGTCCCGGCGGAGGCGGTGGCGGTCGCCCCGGCCGCCGCCGAGTGGGACGCGTGCGTGGTGCCGGCGCTGTCGTTGCCGCCGCCGCACGCGGTGAGGGCGAGGGCGGCGGTCGCGGTGAGCGCGACGAGGACGGCACGGGTACGCATGGTGGTCATGCTGGATCTCCTGCGACGGGTGTGAGGGGGCACGCGGGAGCGCGACCGCCGCGCTGTACGCGCACGGCCCGCTCGGGTGCCGCTAGATCCGCAGGAGCTGGAGTTCGGCCAGATCGGGGGGTGCACGGGCGGCGTCGGGTCCGGTGGCCGCGCGGGAGGAGACGGTGCGGTCCGGCACGGGGACGTGCACCGGGTCCGGGACCGGAGCGGGCAGCACCGGGCCACCGCTCAGCGCACCCGAGGCGCAGGTCGCGTCGGCATGGTGCGCGTGGTCGCCGCCGCAGTGACCGTCGCCCCCGGAGCAGCCGTCGTAGGCGGTGACCATGACCGCCGTACGGGCGACGGCCCGCTCGGGTGCGGCGTGGTGTCCCATGACACCGCCGGGCGCCAGTGCGTGCATGCCGAGCAGCCCGGCCAGCAGCCCGAGGACGAGCAGCGCTCGCCACCGCCGGTGGGGCGGTCGCTTCAGGGGCGGCTCGGTCGGACGCATCGGCGCCATCCTATGCATGCCCTGAGAGCGGCTGCGCACAGGCACCGCCGGGCACGTGCGGGGGCGCCGACGTCCGCCTGTGAGGCCGCTGAGGCGGCGGCGCACGGACTCGGGGTCCGTCAGCCCGGCGCGATGGACGACGAGTTCGCGGCCGAGGAGCAGGGAACGGCGGGATGCGGCCACTTGGAGGGGGTCGGGCAGGGTCGTCAGGTCGGCGAGGTGGGCGAAGCCGATGACGCGGCGGATGATCTCCGTGCCCGCGAAGCCGACCGACTCCGTCCAGACCCGGCCCAGGAACCGCTCCAGATGGTCGTCGTCGGAGAAGGTGTCGACCCGCGACGGCCAGAGCCGGCGGAACTCGGCCTCGAACCCCTCCCGGCTGAGGCGCAGTTGCTCGGCGTGATCGCCCTCGGTGCCCAGCGCGTGCGCGCGGGCCTCGGAGACGAGGACGTTCGCCCAGTACAGGCCGAGGTCGAAGCCGATCGGGCCGACGAAGGAGAGCTCGGGGTCGAGGACCCGGACGATCTCGGTGCCGTCCCGCCGACCCGCCGTGACGCTGCCGGTGTGCAGGTCGCCGTGGAGCAGCGCCTGACCGTTCGTCATGAAGGCGTGCCGCAGATCGGCGACCTCGGTGCGCAGCCGGGTGTCGGCGCGGAACCCGGCGGCCAGCGGTTCCAACGGCTTCGCCGGGCACGCCTCCCGGCTGCTCGCCGAGCTGGGCCGGCCCGTGGACCGGATCCGCGTCGAGCGCTTCGGCTGACCCCAGGCCCCGCAAGCAGCACGGCAGTTGGTGCCGGCCGCCGGGCACCCGCCTGCTCGTCCGGCGCCGTCGACGACGTCCGTGGCCGGGTTGCCCGCCCCCGAAACGCCTGGCCGCGCGGGGCGGGCGACGACTCGGTCGCCGACGTGGTGAAATCCAACGGGACGATGTCCGACCCGCCGCGCCAGGTCACCGGCAGAGGGTCGGCATGAGACCGACCGGGCATGGCCACAGATGACGACAGGCGCACATCACCCCGGGCCCGCCGTGGACGAGCCGACTCGGCGAGACGCCGGTTCCGGCGGGGACCGGCAGAAGTGAGGAGAGAGCCGTGTTCTACCACCTGCTCAAGTACGTACTGCTCGGGCCGCTGTTGCGCGTGGTGTTCCGGCCCCGGATCGAGGGCCTTGAGCACGTGCCCGCGTCGGGACCGGCCATCGTCGCCGGCAATCACCTCTCCTTCTCCGACCACTTCCTGATGCCGGCCGTCCTGAAGCGGCGCATCACCTTCCTGGCCAAGACGGAGTACTTCACCGGACCGGGTCTCAAGGGCCGGCTGACCGCGTTCTTCTTCCGCAGCGCCGGACAGATCCCGGTGGACCGCTCCGGGAAGGAGGCCGGCCAGGCGGCGATCCGCGAGGGGCTCGGGGTGCTGGCCAAGGGCGAGCTGCTCGGCATCTACCCGGAGGGCACCCGCTCGCACGACGGCCGTCTCTACAAGGGCAAGGTCGGGGTCGCCGTGATGGCGCTGCGCGCCGGTGTCCCGGTGATCCCGTGCGCCATGATCGGCACCTTCGAGGCGCAGCCGCCCGGGAAGGTCGTCCCCACCCCGCACCCCGTCGTGATCCGCTTCGGCAAGCCTCTGGACTTCTCGCGCTACGCGGGCATGGAGAGCGAGAAGGCGATCCTGCGCGCCATCACCGACGAGATCATGTACGCCATCCTGACCCTCTCCGGTCAGGAGTACGTCGACCAGTACGCGGCGGTCGTCAAGGCGGAGCAGACGGCGGCGAAGGGCGAGAAGGAGCGCAGGTTCCCGCGCGCGCCGCTGAGTTGACGTCGAACGGCGAAGGGGCGGCGGGAAGCTCCCGCCGCCCCGCACCGCGGTGCGAGAGGGGTTACGGCTGCGGTGTGGCGTGCGGTGTGCAGGTGACGTCCGCGCCGTCCAGCCTGCCGGTGAGCAGGTAGGTGTCGACCCGGCTGTTGATGCACGGGTTGACCAGGCCGGTCACGCCGTGCGAGCCGGCGCCCTGCTCGGTGATGAGCCGGGAGCCCTTGAAGCGCTTGTGCAGTTCGACGGCGCCCTGGTACGGGGTGGCGGCGTCACGGGTGGACTGCACGATCAGCACCGGCGGCAGGCCCTTGTGGGTGGTGACGTCCACCGGGGTCTGCTGCTTGACCGGCCAGGTGGCGCAGGGCAGGTTCATCCATGCGTTGGCCCAGGTCATGAAGGGGTACTTCGTGTTGAGCTCGGTGTTGTCGCGGTCCCACTTCCGCCAGCTGGTGGGCCACTTGGCGTCGGTGCACTCGACGGCGGTGTAGACGGCGTTGCCGTTCTCCGAGGAGATGTTGCCGGCGGTGTCGGAGAGGTCCGGGGCGGCGGCGTCGACCAGCGCCTGGGTGTCACCGGCGACGTACTTGCTGAACACCGTGGCGACCGGGACCCACGAGGAGTCGTAGTACGGGGCGCTCTGGAAGAAGGAGATCAGCTCGGCCGGGCCGACGACCCCGCCGATCGGGTTCGCCTTGGCGGTGGCGCGCAGCTGGAGCCACTTGGCCTGGACGGCGTCGCGCGTGGTGCCCAGGTGGAAGGCGGAGTCGTGGGCGGCGACCCAGTCCTCCCAGTCCTTCCAGCGGCCCTCGAAGGCGATGTCCTGGCCGAGGTTGGCCTCGTACCAGATGTTCTCGCGCGACGGGTTGACGACGCTGTCGACGATCATCCGGCGGACGTGCCCCGGGAACAGCGTCCCGTACACGGCGCCGAGGTAGGTGCCGTAGGAGACGCCGAGGTAGTTGAGCTTCTTCTCGCCGAGCGCGGCCCGGATGACGTCGAGGTCACGGGCGGTGTTCGGGGTGGTCATCTGCTGGAGCATCGCCTTGCCGGTGCGCTCGGCGCAGCCGTCCGCGTACTCCTTGGCGAGCTTGCGCTGGGCCGTCTTGTCGGCCTCGGTGTCCGGCACCGGGTCGGCCTTGGGCGCCTTCACGAACTCCTGCGGGTCCATGCAGGAGATGGGCGCGGAGTGGCCGACGCCGCGCGGGTCGAAGCCCACGAAGTCGTACGCCTTGGAGGCGTTGACCCACAGGGGGTTCTTGGTGGTGACCCGGAGCGGGAAGCGCATCCCGGAGCCGCCGGGGCCGCCGGGGTTGTAGACGAGCGCGCCCTGGCGCTCCGCCTTCGTCCCCGTGCTGCCTATTCGGTCGACGGCGAGCCGGATCTGCTTGCCGTGGGGCTTCGTGTAGTCGAGCGGCACACTGACCCAGCCGCACTGGACGGGCTTGGCGAAGCCCCAGTCGGCCGGGCAGTCCGCCCAGTCGATGCCTGCCTTGGCGGCCCGCGCGGCGGCGATCGCCGCGCCCTGCTGCTGCCGGTCCTGGCCGCCGTGCCGGGCCTCGGCGCCGGCCGCGGGGGCCGCGAGCGCCCCGGTGATCAGGCTGGCGGTGACGAGCGCGCCCGCCGAACCGAGCGCCAGCGTCCGGCTCCTCGATCTGAAGTCGTCCCTCAAGTGGGCCCCTCCCCGTACATGGTTGCGAATGGTCAGGGAGGATCTTTCCGGCTGTGACTCTCCTGTGCACAAGGCATGTCAGCCGTTCTTTACCAATCCGATATCCGGATGGCGTGGTCCCGCTGAGCGGATCAGCCTCCCCATTCGTCCAGGGCCGCGTCCAACACCCGCCGAAGTCGCAGCGCGTCCGCCGCCACCGCGCTCACCAGTACGGCGGGCCCCACGAGCGGAGTGAGCGCCGCGTCCTCCCCCAGCATCCGCGCCTGCACCGGCTCGTCGGCGAACTCCGGTCGCACGACGACGAGTTGTCCCACGGCCCGGTGTCCCGCCAGGACGGCGGGGCCGTCCCAGCCGCCGGGCGCCCCGGGCCCGCAGGCCAGTTCCTGGTCGAGTACCACGCGTCCGGCGACCCGCACGGTGAGCCGGCTGCTCAGCCGTCCCGGGGTCTCCCCGGCCCGTCCGAGCACCTGCTCCTCGCGCAGTACGAGCCGCCCGCCCGCGCCCACGTCGACCCGGGTGGCGACATACAGCTCGCTCCCCTTGGCCGAGATCAACTGCTCGGGCAGCCAGTGCAGTTCGCCGCCGTCGGCGATGTCGAGCCGGACGTCGTACCGGGCGTCGCCCTTCGACTGTCCCGGCAGCGCGATGGTCGCGGCGGCCGACCCCACCCGCAGCCGGGCGCCGCGCTCCACCGTGGCCTCGACGGTGAACCGGTCCCCGCCGAGCGGTCCGCTCATCGCCCCGACGACCATCACCCGGGCCTCGGCACCGCTCCCCCGGGTACGCCGCAGGGCCAGCGGCCCCTCGCCCTCCAGCACGGGCAGCGAGGTGCCGCCCCGCCCGTCGTCCCGTGCGACCATCCTCGCCCGCGCGCGCACGCCGGTGGCGGTCACGCCGTCCACGCGGCGAGCCGCTCCCGTACCCACCCGGCCACGTCGCCGACGCCGGTCTCACCGCGCAACGACTGGAAGACCACGGGCAGTTCGGCGCGCTGCGCCTTGGCGTCCGCGGCCATCCGGGCCAGGTCGGACCCCACGTACGGCGCCAGGTCGGTCTTGTTGACGACCAGCAGGTCGGCGGTGGTGACACCGGGGCCGCCCTTGCGGGGGATGTCGTCGCCCCCGGCCACGTCGATCACGAAGATCTGCGCGTCCACGAGTCCCCTGGAGAAGGTGGCCGTGAGGTTGTCCCCGCCGGACTCCACAAGGATGAGGTCCAGCGGCCCGACTTCCTCCTCCAGGTCCTCCACGGCTTCGAGGTTGGCCGAGATGTCGTCCCTGATCGCGGTGTGCGGGCAGGCCCCCGTCTCGACGGCGGTGATCCGCTCGGGCGGCAGCACCGCCTCCCTGAGCAGGAACTCGGCGTCCTCGCGGGTGTAGATGTCATTGGTGACGACGGCGAGGGACAGCTCGTCCCGCAGCAACCGGCACAGGGCGGCGACGGTGGCGGTCTTGCCGGATCCGACGGGCCCGCCGAGGCCGATCCGCAGGGCGCGCCGGGTTCCGTCGGGCCGGCGGGCGTCGGCGCTGACGGCGGCGGGACCGTGCCGGTGATCGTGGTCGAGGTGCATGTACGGCTCCTTGTTCAGCAGGTTCTGCGTGTCAGCCCGTCCGGGGCTTCCCCGTCGGGCCGGGTGCGGGGTGGAGTCGGCTACGACGCGAACAACCGCACCGCCCACCCCGCATGCCACTGGGCGCCGATCTCGAGCAACGGCGCGGACGCCGCCGGCAGCGCGTCGACCCCGCCCGCGGCCGCCCGCCGCGCCGCCTCCACCGCCCGGTCGGCCACCCGGTCCACCTCGGGCGCCAGCCGTCCGAGCACCCCCGTCGCCTCGAACGGGTCCAGGCTCAGCAGCCGCACCACCGCCGTGGCCGGCCCGCTGACGCACTCGTACGCCGCACAGTGGGCCGCGTCCTGGGCGGAGAGACCTGCCGCCCGGGCCACCACGCCCAGCACCACGGGCTGGTGGGCACCCTTGGGGAACTCCTGGGCCACGGCGTCGAGTTCGGGGCTCGGCCAGGTGGCCCGCCCGGCCCTCAGCAGCTGCCGCCCGAGCCGCCGCGCGACGCCCCGCAGGGCGGGTGACGGCGTCCGTGCGTCGGCTGCGGCGTCCAACTCCCCTACCTCGACACCGAGTACGGCGGCCGCGGCGAGCGCCCCCGCCACCAGACCCGTGGTGTGCAGCCGGCCGCGGCAGAACTCCTCGAGGCTCGCCGCCCCGGTGATCCGCCCGGCCTTCACGGCCGCCTCCGCCCCACCCGAGTGGGCATGACCTCCGGCGGGAAATCGGCCGTCGGCCAGCACCAGCAACGCTGCCCGGGACATCAGGGACCTCTGCTCTCAGAAAAGGAAGTAGCGCTGGGCCATGGGCAGTTCGGCGGCCGGTGCGGCCTCCACCAGCTCTCCGTCGATGTGCACGGCGAAACTGTCGGGATCGATCCGGACGCTGGGCCGCGCATCGTTCTCCCGCATGTCCGCCTTGGTCACGCCACGGGTGGAGTCGATCGCGACGAACCGCTTGCCGAGCTGCAACCGCTCGGGCAGTCCGTCCTCGATCGCCAGCGGGGCGACGAAGTTGAAGGAGTTGGCGGCCGGGGCCCGTCCGATCGCCCCGTACATGGGGCGCGGCAGGATCGGCTGGGGCGTCGGGATCGACGCGTTGGCGTCGCCCATCTGCGCGTAGGCGATCTGTCCGCCCTTGAGGACGAGGTGCGGTTTGACCCCGAAGAACGCGGGCTCCCAGAGCACGAGGTCGGCGAGTTTCCCGGTCTCCACCGAGCCGATCTCCCGGGCCAGGCCCTGGGCGAGTGCCGGGTTGATCGTGTACTTGGCCACGTACCGCCGGACCCGGCGGTTGTCGGCCCGGCCGTCGCCCGGCAGGGCGCCCCGCCGCCGCTTCATCACATGGGCGGTCTGCCAGGTCCGCAGGATCACCTCGCCCACCCGGCCCATGGCCTGCGCGTCGGAGGAGATGATGGAGATCGCGCCGAGGTCGTGGAGTATGTCCTCGGCGCCGATGGTCGAGGGCCGGATCCGGGACTCGGCGAACGCCAGGTCCTCCGGCACCGCCGGGTTGAGGTGGTGGCACACCATCAGCATGTCGAGGTGTTCCTCGGCGGTGTTCACCGTGTACGGGCGCGTGGGGTTCGTCGAACTCGGCAGCACGTGCGGCTCGGAGACGACGGTCATGATGTCCGGCGCGTGTCCGCCGCCCGCGCCCTCGGTGTGGTAGGCGTGGATGCCGCGCCCGCCGATCGCGGCGAGCGTGTCCCCGACGAACCCGGCCTCGTTCAGGGTGTCCGTGTGGATGGCCACCTGGATGCCGGTCCGGTCGGCGACGGTCAGGGCGGCGTCGATGACGGCGGGGGTGGAGCCCCAGTCCTCGTGGAGTTTCAGGCCCAGGGCGCCGCCCCGGATCTGCGAGAGCATCGCCTCGTGCGAGACGGTGTTGCCCTTGCCGAGGAAGCCGATGTTGAGCGGGTACTGCTCCATCGCCTCCAGCATCCGGGCGAGGTGCCAGGGGCCGGGGGTGACGGTGGTCGCCTTGGATCCCTCGGCGGGGCCCGTGCCGCCGCCCACCAGGGTGGTGACGCCCGCCGCCAGCGCCTCGTCGGCGATCTGGGGGCAGATGAAGTGGACGTGGGCGTCGATGGCGCCC
>NZ_JBEYFC010000404.1:0-8316 GCF_040634175.1 Streptomyces sp. NPDC007162 | reverse complement strand
CGCCGGCATCCGCCACGGCTGGATCCGCAAGATCAAAGACGCCACCTACACCACGGCCTTGACAACACCCAACACCCCTTAACTACGCGGCATTGGGGCAAGGATCAGGGTCAGCCGCTGGGGCAGCCGCAGCGTCAGCATCGCCATCAGCGGCGCGCCGACGATCATCCCTATGGCGAAGACCGTGATCAGCAGTCCGGCTCGCGCCACACTGACCTGCACGTCGCCCGCTATCTCGGGCAGCAGGCCCGCCACTACGAACTCGGTCGTGCCCATCAGGAATGTGCCCAGCGCCAGCACGTACACGACGAGCGGAAGCCGGGTGGGCGGACGCCCGCGGTCACTGGCGCTTACATCGGCGGGGGCGTGGAGGGCTCCTCCTCGCGTGGTCATGCATCATCTCCGCAGCGATCGAGATCGGGGTGCGCATCCCACGAAACAGCCCCTTCCGCCCGCGCGGGAGGCTGCGTTTATAGGGGGTACAAGCTCGACCCCCCTGCCGGGGATTGCGGGCCGTAGCGTGGGAAGCATGGAAAGCCGCTCCGAGAACCGCGCCGACATCCGTGACTTCCTCGCCCGCCGGCGCGCCCAGCTCACCCCCGAGCAGGTCGGCCTGCCCACCAGCGGCCGGCGCCGGGTGCCCGGGCTGCGCCGTGAGGAGGTCGCCGTTCTCGCCGGGGTGAGCACCGAGTGGTACACGCGGCTGGAGAAGGGCCACATCAGCGGCGTGTCCGAGGAGGTCCTCGACGCGGTGGCGCGCACCCTGCAGCTGAGCGAGGACGAACGCATCTACCTGTTCGACCTGGCCAAAGCCGCCCATCCCAGCCCCGCACCCCGCCGCCGCCGCAAAGCCGTCGACGTCCCGCCCCGCGTCCAGTGGCTCCTCGACTCCATGACACTGTCCGCAGCCTTCGTCAGCAACGGCCGCCTGGACATCGTGGCCACCAACGCCCTGGCCCGCGCCCTGTTCGCGCCGATGTTCGACAGCCGCACCACCGGCGAGCGCAGCCTCCCCAACTTCGCCCGGTACTACTTCCTCGACGACGCCTCCCACGACTTCGTCGAGGACTGGGACCGCGCCGCCAACACCACCGTCGCACTGCTGCGCGCCGAAGCCGGCCGCTATCCCAACGACAGGGCACTGCGTGAACTCGTCGGCGAGCTGTCCACCATCAGCGCCGAATTCCGCACCCGGTGGGCCGCCCACAACGTGCGCATCCACCACGGCGGAGTCAAACGCTTCCACCACCCCGACGCCGGCCCACTGGAACTGACCTATCAGCCACTGGACCTGCCCATCTCCGCTCACGAAGCGCACTCACTGACCATCTACACCGCCCAGCCGGGCACCCCCGACGAAGAACGACTCAAGCTCCTCGCCAGCTGGACGGCCACCCCCGGACCCACCAGCTCGCTGCGCAGACGGTCGTGAGCCGGGCGAGCCGGACCGTTGCGGTGCAGGAGATCCTCGTTGCTGCCCTAAACCGACGTCGTATCTGCGTAGCGCGGTGCGCAAGTTGGGAGCTGGCACCGATCCCTGAGCTGCAGCCGCAACGCGCTGCCTCGAAAAGCCACGCCTGGGATCCGGTGGTCTGAACAGCCCCCAGCTGGTACCTCGCACTGCGCGAGGTGGGTCTGGCCTACGTGGTCGCGCTCACGCGCACCGCGGCGCCCGGGTTCGCGCCGACCAACCGCACACCTGGCGCGATACCAAGCGTCCCGGCTACTGGACACCCGTGGCGCGGCGCTTCCGCGACGGGCACACCGAGACCTGGTGGCCGCTGATGGCCGCCTGAGTGGCTACGGCCCCAGCTCACCCTGCCGACTGGTCGTGGCCACCACCGACCCAGCCCGCCTGCCGGAGAGGGCCACCTGGTACCTGGCCGCCAACCTGCCCCCAGCGGGCCGCTTGCCTCCCGCGAAGCGCAAGGAGACTGATCGTTGTGAAGGTGGTGAGCGCCACGTTCCCCCACAGGTGCCGGAGTGAACTGGGCGGCTTCGACCGGGGCTACCCCTGCGTGAGGACTCCTGTGTCGGTCTTGGCACATCCCGTGGGTCAGTTCGCCTGGGTCAGTTCGCCAGGTACGCGGCGAACTGCGTCTCGAGGGCCGGGTACAGCAGGGTCAGGTCGTCGTGCAGCGTGGACTTCACGTTGCGACTGAGCTCATCGACGATGGCCTCGGCCTGGCCTGCCTCCAGCGCGTCCAGGGCGCTGCGGGCCACGTCGGAGGGCGGGGTCTTGGGGATGTCGATGCCGGCTTGCATGTCCGTGTCGACCGGCCCGACGTGGACGGCGACGACTTCGGTCCCCTGCGTCTTGAGCTGCTGCCTGGCGGCGTTGGTGTAGCTCCATGCGGCCGCCTTCGACGCGCTGTACGTTGCGGCCACGGGATACGCCGCCCAGGAGACGACCGAGAGCATGTTGACGAAGGCACCGCCACCGTTGGCTGCCACGACCGGGGCGAAGGCTTGCGTCATGGCGATGAGCCCGAAGTAGTTCACCTCGAGCTCGTTGCGCGCGACGTCGAGCGGTGCGGAGAGGGCGAGGTTTCCGCTGGCGATCCCGGCGTTGTTCACGACGATCGCGACATCGGCGAGCTCGGCCGCGGCCGCGGCGACAGCCGCCGGGTCCGTCACGTCCAGCGCGACGGGCGTGAGCCGCGGATCGGTGATCGTGGCGACATCGCGTACAGCCGCGTACACCCTGGTCGCACCGCGCTCAAGGAGTTCCTCTGCGAATGCCTTGCCGATGCCACGGTTGGCGCCGGTCACCAGTGCGACCGAACCTTTGATCTTCATGTCTGCCTCTTCTGATCAGGTGTTGGGGGTTGGGCGTGGCCAGAGGGTTGAGCGACGACGCCTCGACGAGCGCGACTGCTGCCCGGTGGCGTTCCTGCGGGACTGTCCGCCGGCAGGACACCTTGCGTGTATCGGTCTTCTCGTTGACGAAGCGTCGATGGCCGTGTGGCTGCGGACCGTGGCGGTGCGGTTCGCCTTTTGGTGCGGTCTGCGTGCGAGGGGTCAGCCGGGCAGCTGGTTGAGCTTGCGCATTTGCCGGTCGAATGCCCGGACGGGCACGATGCGGCGCAACACGCTGACACGTGAGGCTGTCGGACCGGCGGCGTAGCGCAGCTTCGGCTTGGGTGCGGTGGCCGCGGTCACGATCACCTTGGCGACGACGGACGGATCGTCGCCCTTCTTGATCAGTTCCGCGACGAGCTGGTCGAACACGCCGCGCTGTTTCGCGTAGACGGGCAGCGGCAGGTCGGAGCGCACGGCGTTCGCGTCGAACGAGGTTTTGGTCAGGGCGGGTTCGACCAGCAGTACCCGCACCCCGTGCTCGCGGACCTCGTGGTCCACGGACTCGGAGTAGCCCTCGATCGCGTGCTTGGAGGCGGCGTAGATGGCCATGTAGGGCTGCGGGACGAGCCCGACGACGGACGAGAGGTTGATGATGCGCCCGGATCCCTGGGCACGCATGTGCGGCAGGACGGCCTTCATCATGCGTATGGCGCCGAAGACGTTGACGTCGATGATGCGTTGATCCTGCGCGAGCGAGCTTTCCTCGGCGGCGCCCGCCGCGCCGATGCCGGCGTTGTTGACGAGCACGTCGATCCCTCCGAACCGCTCGATCACCTGCTTGACCACGGTGGTGGCCGAATCGGCGCCGGTCACGTCCAGATCGAGCATCGTCACACCCGGGGTGGGGGCGAGCCCGGAGGTGTTGCGGCTCGTCCCGACCACCTCGAAGCCCGCCTCGGCGAGAGCGGCGGCGGCCGCCTTCCCGATTCCTGAGGACGCCCCTGTCACCAGCGCCACCGGCCTGTTCGTCGTCACCGCAGTCTCCTTCATCAGTGGATCAAGGCTGATTAAATTATGTTCGTAATACTATGCGGGATGGAGTCGACTGGCAAGCGGGCTGATCGGGGGGCACCTGAGGGCGACGTCCCGAGTGGAAGAGGGTGCAGGCAGACGGGCCGGCGGCGCTCGGCGGGGGCGGGTGCCCGGCGCGCGTGCGACCCGTCGATTTGCATCGATCGGCGCCGATGCCAGTACACGCAGCCGTAACTGTGCGCGGGACCACAGCCCCGGCGCTGCGGTGCCTCAGCTCGGCTTCGGCACGCTCAGGAGGGCGAGGGCGTTGCTGATGCCCTGTTCGAGAACCGCCTGCGACAACTGTTCATCCGCCAGAGCACGGGCCAGTTGCAACGTGCCGACCATCCCGGCATAGGCGGTGAGCACCGCAAGGCGCAGCGACGCCGGATCGTGCGGCGCCAGGCGCGCCGCGATGTCGTCGGCGATGGCGACCACTCCGTCGGTGTAAGCCCGTTTGGTCGCCTGCCCGCACCGGCCGATCTCGTCGAGCAGCGCGGCGGACGGGCAGCCTTCCGCGGGATGGTCGCGATGCTCGACGGAGAGGTACGCGCGCACGAGCTGTTCGACGCCGCCGTCACCCGCCATCGCGTCCAGGCTCTCGGCCAAGTCGCGAAGTTGTTGTGCGACGGCGTTGACGACCAGGTCGTCCTTGGAGGCGAAATGGGCGTAGAAAGCGCCGTTGGTCAACCCGGCATCCGACATGAGCACGGCAACCCCGGAGCCGTTGATGCCGTCGCGCTTGAACCGGCGCCCGGCCGCCTCGATGATGCGCTGCCGGGTGGCCTGCTTGTGCTCTTTCCCGTAGCGCGCCACTGGTCCTCCTTCACCTGTGGACGGCCGTCGCCCAGACCTAACCTTATCGTACGACCATAATTCAACGAGTGGCACCCAAGTGGTCGCCATGCCCCCTTCAGGAGCAGGTACTTACGCAGCCATGCGTCGTGGTCCGATTTCACCACCCGGTGAGCTGGCCCACCGTGAGGCTGCGGGGTGAGACGGGTGTGTCAGGCGTCCGCCGCGTACCGCCAGAACTCCCTGATCACCGGTGCGGGCACGGGACCCATCGCTGCCACCTGAGTCAGCAGGATGGTGACCGCACCCGTGGCCGGGATGGCGTGCGCCGCTGTGCCCGTGCCGCCGACCCAGCCGTAACGGCCGGGCACATTCCACGGGTTGGTCCGGTCGATGCCAACCGAGCCACCGAAGCCCCAGCCCTGGCCCTCCAGGAACAGTCGGCCGATGTCGCGCTGCCCCGGATTCGTATGGTCGGTGGTCATCATGCGCACGGAGTCGGCCGACAGCACCCGGCGGCCGTCGGCCGCCACCCCGCCGGCCAGCAACATCCGGCAGAAGGCCAGCCAGTCGTCGGCGGTCGAGGCCAGCCCGCCATTGCCGAGCGGTAGCGCGGGCGGCCTACTCCACTCGCCGTCCGGACCGTCGGCGAGCTCCAGGCCGCCGCGGTCGCTTGGCCTGTAGAAACTGGTGAACCGGTCCCGCTTGGCGGCCGGCACCTCGAAACCGGTGTCCACCATGCCCAGCGGCGTGAAGATCCGCTCCGCCAGAAACTCCGGCAGCGGCTGTCCGGTGACCCGCGAAATCAGCACACCCTGCAGGACGGAGCAGGTGTCGTACAGCCATGCAGCGCCCGGCTGGTACAGCAGCGGGATGCGGCCGAGCGCCGTCATCCACTCGTCGGCCGGCGGGAAGTTGCTCGGCACCCGGCCGTCCTTTTGCACCGTGAACAACTCCTGCACCGCCGGCAGTGTGAAGTCGGAGGGGAATCCGTACCCGGCCTGGGAGGCCAGCACGTCGGATACGGTGATGGGCCGGTCGGCCGGCACGACGTCGTCCACCGGGCTCGCCGGTGTGCGTACGACCACCGGCTTCCCCAGCTCCGGCAGCCACATCCGGATCGGGTCGTCCAGCGCGATCGTGCCCTCCTCCACGAGGATCAGCAGTGCGGCGGCGGTGACGGACTTGCTGATCGAGGCGACCCGGAAGATGGAGTCCCTCGCCATCGGGGCGCCGCCGTCGGCGTCCTGCGCGCCGACGGCCGCCACCTCGACCTGGTCACCCCGGGCCACGAGGCCAACCGCTCCCGGCAGCGCACCGGCACCGACGTGGGCTTCGAGCAAGTCGTGCAGGGTCGTCATGAGGCCGCCTTCCAGAAGATTGCTGTCGAAAGACAGACTTCCGCACGGGCCGGGAATCATCGGCGTCGGCTGGTCTGGTGGCCTGAGCCTCGCCAGGTGGAGGTGGTGGTGGTGGTGCGCACCCTCGAAGAGGTGCCGGAGGGTGCCACGCACTGGTCGAAACGGGAGCTGGCCAATTGGGTGCTGATCTCGCCCACGAGCGTGCTGCGGATCTGGCGGGCGTTCGGGCTGCAGCCATGGCGCACGCAGGACTTCAAGATCTCTCCGGACCCGCTGCTGAACGACACACTGGCGTGGACCGCATCGCCCTGCCGTTCCGGCTCGGGGCAGGCGATGACCAGTGCGTCTTCACTCGTACCCCGCCATTGACGGCAGTTAATGAGCGGGCCCCGAGCACCGGGCGGTGAATCGGGGCACAGTCGGCCGGCGACTCCCGCCCGCGAAGAGTGCGTAGGCGAGAGTCTGCTGTAGCAGAGGCGCCGGCTGGGATTGCAACCCGGTGCCGGCAAGGCCACGCGTCGCCGCAGCAGCGGTCATGGTTCAGCGGCTCTCCCGGCGGCCCCCCACCCCGAGGATCATCGCCGCTGCCCCATAGCACCTCTGCACGCCAAGTCCTCACCCGATCGGCCTACACGGCTCCCGTGCCGATGTGCGGCGTACCCCGTTCGGCCGCATGGTGAGGGTGACCAGGTTGCCGCCGAGCAGCAGCTGTGATCGCTGCAGCAGGGAGGCGTCGTGACCGTGATAGCTCTGCTCGTCCCGGTGGTGCTCATCCTCATTCTGTTCGGGACGTCCGCTCTGGAAGATCTTCTGTTCCCGCCGCCTCGAGCACCCTCCCCGGAAGGGCAGACGGCGAGGCCGAATGATTGACGCTTTCAGCCCTGGAAGAGATGCAAGAAATAGAGCCTGGTGGTTCCGGTTGGCCGCCAGGAGGTGCCCAACGAGGATCACCCCGGCGACCGGCCATTCGATCAAGCCGGTCACCGTGAGTAGGCCAACCCCGCCGAAGAACGCCAGCTGGTCCGGCGAAGCCGGTAGGGCGAATTCACCCACCAGCGGCAGGGTCAACCGAACAGTGCCGCGGTCGGCCGCATTGGCCTCCACCCGTCGGCCATCATGCCCGGACGGCGCCGAGCTACCGGTAGGTGGATTTCTCCGCGTCGTCGAGGAAGCGGTATCGGCAGCCATCGAACTACCTCCGGTCCATTCCGTCGCCATCGACACGAGTCCCCGTATCGCGCCGCCGCATGCGAGCAGTTGTGCGTACTGCCGGTCGGGGATTCAGCGTGTACAAGCTCGCGTTCACCGCCCCAGGGCTGCAAGCCGTTGGCCGAAAGTGCCGACGTAGACGCCTTCGACAAACCTTGCGGCTCGCCGCGACCGGCGTGCGGCTTTTCACTGTGGCGAACATGGTCGCGTCTGGCGGTCGACCCGAGGTCCACCTGCGCCGGAAACGCTCTCGCCCAAGATCTGTGTCGACCTGATCCCGCCCCCCTCTCACAGATGCAGAGCCGGGCCGAACCTCGCAGCCGCTCGTGCCCAGCCGCCGTGACCGACGAACTCCCACATGGGGGGTCGAGGGCCACCGGGTCGGTCAGGACAGCGCCCGGACCGGCGAGATCGCCGTGGGGGGACAGTGCGGCACCGCCTCGTCATCCACGCCCCCACCCGCGCCAGGCCGGGCGCGCCATGTGCTACGCGGATCGTTACGGACGAGTGGGCGGGTGCGATCACAGATCAGGCACTCGCAGATCGTCGCAGGAGCCCAGACTGCGTGAGCCACCGACTGCATCGTCCGCGTCAGCGCAGCCGATCTCACGGCGCAGCCGCACCGGAGCGATCCGGTGCGGCTGCGCCGTCTCAGGGCTCCGCGTAGAGTCCCGGCAGGAAGGACCCCGGCGGGGCCTCGCCGTATCATTGACGCCCCGATAACGCGGGGGCGCGGGAAACCGGACCTGACCAGGTTGAAGACCTCACGGGCTGCATATCGCTTGAGGCATCGGATGATCTCACGGCGGGTCTTGCCTTCCTGGGTGCGGCGTTCGTAGTACGCCTGGGTGCGCGGGTCGTGCCGCAGCCGGGTGAAGACGATGCGGTGCAGGGCGGCGTTGGCCTGCCGGTCGCCGCCGTAGTTGAGCCGGCTCGTACTCCGACGGCCCGACGAATACTCGACAGGGCTGACTCCGCAAAGCGCAGCAAAGGATGCCTCGGTGCTCAGCCGCTCGGGGTTGTCTCCCATGGTGATCAGCAAGGTGACTGCGCTGTCCGGGCCGATGCCCACCTGGGC
>NZ_JBEYFC010000403.1:0-8336 GCF_040634175.1 Streptomyces sp. NPDC007162 | reverse complement strand
GACCACCCCGCTGCTGCTGGTCGGCGGCGGCGCCCGCGGCCGCGCCTGGCAGGAGACGGTACGGCGGCTCTCGGGGCGCTCGGTGCGCGTGCCCGAGGCGAAGGAACTCGTCGCTCTCGGCGCGGCGGCGCAGGCGGCCGGGCTGCTGACCGGGGAGGACCCGGCGGCGGTGGCCCGGCGCTGGGACACGGCCGCGGGCCCGGTGCTGGACGCGGTGGAGCGGGACGACGCGACGCTGGCCAGGATCTCCGGGGTACTCTCCGACGCGGCCCCGCTGCTGGAGCGGGCGCCTGAGGACCGCTGACCTGCCCTGGAGCCCAGAGGATTGATGGAGGCATGACCGCACCGCTGCACGAGGCCCGTACCACGGCGACCGGCCGTGCCCTGCCGGACACCCAGCAGGGCATGCGCCGGCGCAACCTCGCGCGCGTGATGCACGCGGTCAGGGCCGAGGGTTCACTGTCACGGGCCGCGGTCGCCTCGCGCATCGGACTGACCAGGGCGGCGGTGTCGACCCTGGTGGACGAGCTGGTCCGCTGGGGGCTCCTGGAGGAACTCGGCCCCGAGCGGCCCAGCCGGGTGGGCCGCCCCGGCTCGGCGCTCGCGGTGAGCGGGCGCGGCCCGGCCGGGATCGGCGCGGAGGTCGGGGTCGACCACCTCGCCGTGTGCGCGGTGGACCTGCGTGGCGAGATACGCGCGCGAGCCGTGCGGCACGGCACGAACCGGGGCCGGGACCCACGTCCGGTGGTCGGGGAACTGACCGCGCTGGTCCGGCGGGTCGTGGCGGACGCGGAACAGGAAGGCCTGTGGCCGGCCGGTCTCGCGGTCGCCGTCCCCGGCCTGGTCGCCCGCGACGGCCACACGGTCGTGCACGCCCCGAACCTCGACTGGCACGACATCGATCTCGGCGAGCTGCTGCCCACGGGCCTGCCGCTGTCGGTGGACAACGAGGCGAACTTCGGTGCCCTGGCCGAACTGTGGCTCGGCGACGCCACCCCCCGCGACTTCCTGCACGTGTCGGCGGAGATCGGTATCGGTGCCGCCGTCGTCGTGGACGGTCAGCTGCTGCGTGGCAACCGCGGTTTCGCGGGCGAACTCGGCCATGTGCCGGTCCGTCCCGACGGGCCGCGCTGTGCCTGCGGCGGACGCGGCTGCCTGGAGCAGTACGCGGGTGAGGAAGCGGTGCTGCGCGCGGCCGGTCTCGAGTCCCGCGAGGACGCGGTGGGGCTGCTCGCGCGGGAGGCGGGCGAGGACCACGAGGGCGCGCGGCGCGCCCTGCGCGACGCCGGTACGGCTCTGGGCATCGCCCTGACCGGCGCGGTCAACCTGCTCGACCCCGAGTCGGTGGTCCTGGGCGGCGCACTGGCCGGCCTCGCGCCATGGCTCCTGCCGTCTCTGGAAGCCGAACTGTCGGACCGCACCACGGGCCCGGCCTGCCCGGTCTCCGTCTCCCGCCTGGGCTCCGAAGGGCCCTTGCTGGGCGCGGCCCACTCGGTGGTCCGCGCCGTGCTGGACGATCCCGCGACGGTGGCGGAACGGGCCTGAGCGAGCCGCAGCCGGAACAGTTCCGGCCCAGGACCCGGCTCCGGCCGAAGCCCCAGTCGGGGCACGACCGGGCCTGTCCACCGCTCGCCGCACCCGTTCGAGTGGCGAGGTTTTCCACAACACCCGTGCCGTCCACGGAATCATCAGGCGCTCTTCTGCCCAACCCTGCGGCGCCGTACCGTGATTCACGCGAGGCATCCGCCGCTTCGGTGGATACCCGCACGTCATGGGGGGGGAGGACGCATGTCGGCTCAGGCGGCCGCGGGACTGCGGAGGGACGCGGTCGGGCTGCGGGAGGTGCTGTTCCAGAGCATCACGGCGATGGCACCCGCAGCCGCCGTCGCCGCCTCCATCCCGTCGGGGGCGGCGTTCGCCGGGGGCAGTCTTCCGTTGGCCGTGGTGATCGCTCTGGTGGCCTGTCTGTTCACCGCGTCGTGTGTCGCCGAGCTGGCGCGGGAGTTGCCTGCGGCCGGTTCCGTGGCCACCTATGCGGCCCGGGGGCTGCATCCGGCCGTGGGGTTCCTGGTCGGCTGGGGCTACGTGTTCGTGCAGGCGCTCGTACCGCCGTTGCTGCTGCTCCAGCTCGGGTTCACCACGGCCGGGACCCTGCATGAGGAGTGGGCCTCCTGTCCGGCGGACCTGTGGTGGCCGTGGGCACTGGCCGGGGCCGCCGTCATCGCCGTCGCCGGGTGTCTGGGGGTGCGTGCCTCGGCCCGCTTCGGGACGGTCCTCGGAGTCTTCGAGATCGCTGTCCTCCTCGTCTTCGCCGGGTGGCTGATCGTCAGGGCCGGCGACCACAACACCCTCTCGGTCTTCGGTACTTCGCACACGGCGCAGGGGTACGGCGGCGTCAGCGGGGTCTTCGCCGGTTCCGTCTACACCGTGCTGGCGTTCGCCGGCTTCGAGGCGGCGGCGCCGCTCGCGGAGGAGACCCGGGACCCGCGCCGCACCATGCACCGCGCGGTGCTCGGCGCGGCCCTGGGGATCGGCCTGTTCTACGTGGTGACGACCTATGCGATGACGGTGTACTTCGGGCCGGACCGCTTCGCCTCCTTCGGGGCGGCCGGCAGGGCCTCCTGGGAGGGTGTCGCCCGCGCGTCGTTCGGGCTCTTCTGGATCCTGGTGTTCCTCGCGGTGGTCAACTCGACGATCGCCAACGCCAACGCGAACGCCAACGTGTCCACGCGGACGGCCTACGCGCTGGCCCGCATCCGGGTCCTCCCGCGCGTCCTCGCCACGCTGCACCCGCGATACCGCTCCCCTGTCGTCGGCATCGCGGTGCAGACGGTCGTGGCGGTCGGTGCCGCGCTGGGACTGGGCTTCGGCTACGACCCGGTGACCGCGTTCCTGCTGCTGGCCACGGTGATCGTCACGGTCGTCGTCGGCGTCTACATCGTCGTCAACCTCGCCTGCATGGGCTACTTCCTGCGCCGCGGTCGCGGGTCCCTCAAGCCGGTACGACACCTCCTCCTCCCCTTGCTCGGCATCGTGGCGTTCGTCCCAGCCCTGCTCACCGCGGCCGGACTGCCCGTCTTCGACTTCGTGACGAAGCTGACCGCGCCGGTGTCGTACGCCGGTCCGGTGGTGGGCGTCTGGATGGCGGCCGGAGCGGTCGTGCTGCTGATACTGATGCGGCGTCATCCCGAGCGCATAGCCGAGACCGCGCGCGTCCACCTCGATGAGGACGATCCCCATGCCGGCGCCCCGCAGAACGGAGCCGTACCACGATGACCGAGCCCCGTATCCTCACCGTCCGCCCCGGACCGGGCGACTACGCGTGGACGTTCGGCGGGGCGCCGCCGGTCGCACGCGTCACGCCCGGCACCGTTCTCGACCTGTACACGGAGGACTGCTTCGCGGGACGGGTGAGGTCCGAGAAGGACCTGGTGTCCGAGGTGTGCGAGTTCCCGTTCCTCAATCCGCAGACCGGCCCCTTCCACATCGAGGGAGCGGAGCCGGGCGACACCGTCGCCGTGCACTTCGTGTCGATCGAGCCGGCCCGGGACTGGGCAGCGTCCACGACCGTCCCGCTCTTCGGCGCGCTCACCTCCACCCATGC
Source organism: Streptomyces sp. NPDC007162 (assembly GCF_040634175.1). Taxonomy (NCBI): domain Bacteria; kingdom Bacillati; phylum Actinomycetota; class Actinomycetes; order Kitasatosporales; family Streptomycetaceae; genus Streptomyces; species Streptomyces sp. NPDC007162. The sequence continues at coordinate 4,732 of NZ_JBEYFC010000403.1, read as the reverse complement.
CACGGCCGCCCTCCAGCAGCCGCTGCCGGAGAAGGTCTGGATCTGGCAGCTGGACCGCAGCCGCCGTACGGCCCTGTTCCGGGCGCACGAGGGGGACATCGAGCTGGAGCTGCCACTCGACCCCATGCACGGCACGGTCGGTGTGGCCCCGGCCAATCTGGAGGTCCGCTCGGCCCTGGTGCCCGACGCGCACGGCGGCAACATGGACACACCCGAGATGCGGGCCGGTGTCACCTGCTATCTCGGCGTCAACGTGGAGGGCGCGCTGCTCAGCCTCGGCGACGGGCACGCCCGGCAGGGCGAGGGCGAGACCTGCGGGGTGGCCGTGGAGTGCGCGATGAACACCGTGGTGATCGTCGAGCTGCTGAAGGGGATCACGACTCCCTGGCCCCGGCTGGAATCGGACACACACATCGTCTCCACCGGCTCGGCACGCCCTCTGGAGGACGCCTTCCGGATATCGCAGCTCGACCTGGTGCAGTGGCTGGTGCGCGACTACGGGTTCGGTGAACTCGACGCGTACCAGTACGCGACTCAGACGGTGGAATCGCCGCTGGCCAACGTGTGCGACACCAACTACACGTGTGTGGCCAAGCTCCGCAAGGAGTGGCTGCCCGCGCGCGAGACTTACCGCGGACTGCATGCGCGGCTGCGCGAGACGGCGGCGGCCCTGCGCCGCTGACCGCCGCCGCTCGCCCCGTGCTTCGAGCACACGTTTCCGAAAGGCACCCATGGACCGGGCACGACCGCTTCCCAGCAGGCGACGGCTCCTGACAAGCGCGGCCCTCGCCGTCGTCCCGTACACGCTGCTCTCCGAGACCCGCGCGGATGCCCGGACCGGGGTCGTCGACTACCCGAAGGCCGAGTGGGAGGCGGCGAGCAGCGAGAACCGCACGCCGGCGCAGCGCCCTGACGAGTACCGGATCGACCGTGTGATCATCCACGTCACGCAGCAGTCCTACGCCGGCACGCTGGCCATCTTCCAGAACCCGAAGAAGCGGGTGTCCGCGCACTATCTGGTGCGCTCGGCGGACGGTCATGTCGCCCAGTGCGTGCGGGAGACCGACATCGCCTGGCACGCGGGGAACTGGGACTACAACACACGGAGCATCGGCATCGAGCACGAGGGCTGGGTGGACAAGCCGGAGTACTTCACCGACCTCCTGTACACGGAGTCGGCACGGCTGACGGCGTCGATCTGCGAGAGATACGGCATCGCGAAGGACCGGGAACACGTGATCGGCCACGTCGAGGTGCCAGGGACCGATCACACGGATCCGGGCGGGCACTGGGACTGGAGCCGCTACATGAAACTGGTCGGCCTGTCCTCGGAGTGAGGAGGGTTCCCGGGTCTGCGGGCGGTCCCTCGAAGGAGAGCTCGATTGCTCCGATCGAGGAGCGTCGAAACGGTTGTCGGGGCGAACACCCCGCGTGACGATGTCACCAGCCGCATCGCCGTCCGAGGAGGACGAGTTGACCGATCCATGGGTGGCCCTGGAGCCGGGGGCCGACCCTGCCGAGCGCGTCCGGGTGCTGCGCCGGGCGCACGAGACGTTCACCACGGTGGGCACCGTGCCGCGCCCGGTGCGGTCCGTGGTGGCCGAGTCGTGGCGTCGTTCGGCCCGGGCCGGGGTGGGACCGGAAGGATCGGCGCGGGTGGAGCTGATGGACGGTGATCTCGGGGCCTATCGGGCGGAGCACCCGCTGGCCCGGGTGATGCCGCTGTTCCGCGAGCTGATGGGCACGTTCGCGGCGGACGGCGAGCACCTGCTCGCGGTGTGCGACGCGGACGGCAGGCTGCTGTGGGTCGAGGGGCATCCGGCGACCCGGCGGCGGGCTGACCTGATGAACTTCGTACCGGGTGCGCGCTGGTCGGAGGCCGCGGTCGGCACCAACGCCCCGGGCACGGCGGTCGCGGTGGACCGGCCCGTGCAGGTGTTCGCGGCGGAGCACTTCATCCGCCGGGTGCAGCCGTGGACATGCGCGGCCGCGCCGGTGCACGATCCGCGCACGGGGCGGGTGCTGGGCGCCGTCGACATCACCGGTGGCGACCGGCTGGCGCACCCGCACAGTCTCGGCTTCGTCCAGGCGGTGGCCCGGGCCGCGGAGTCGCAGTTGGCGCTGCTCGATCCGCCGGCACCGGCCGACGAGGCACCGGCGCTGACGGCACTCGGCCGTGACGAGGCGGAACTCCACCTGGACGGCCACCGTCTGCGGCTCGGTCGGCGCCACAGCGAACTGCTGGTGCTGCTGTCCCGCCACCCGGAGGGCCTGACCGGCGACGAACTGCTCTGCGCGCTCTACGCGGACGAGTCGGTGACCCCGGTGACCCTTCGGGCGGAACTGGCCCGTCTACGGCGGCTGTTGGGTCCAGGATTGCTGGCGTCCCGGCCGTACCGGCTGACCGTTCCGGTCGAGTCGGACGCAGCCGTGGTGGAGCGGCGTCTGGAGGCGGGAGCGGTGACGGCGGCCGTAGCGGCGTATCCGGGACCGTTGCTGCCGGGGTCGCAGGCCCCTGCGGTGGTAAGGCTGCGGCGACGGCTGGCGGACGGGCTGCGGTCGGCGCTGATCGCGCGCCGCGATCCCGATCTGCTCGCGGAGTGGGCGCACGCGCCGTGGGGCGAGGACGACGTCGAGGTGTGGCGGGCGCTCGCGGCGGTGCGGCCGACAGCGCTCGTGCGGTACCGGCTGGCGGCACTGGAGGCGGAGCTGGCGGCTCCGGTGCACTGACCTGTGCCGCAACGGGGGCGCAACGTCCACTCCCCTAGCCTGCGCGCGGAGCTGCCCACGACGGGCAGCGCATCTGCAAGGAGGCAGGCCACCATGACCCGTTACGCGGCGCCCGGCACCGAGGGCGCGATCGTCTCCTACCAGGCGCGCTACGACCACTTCATCGGTGGGGAGTACGTGCCGCCGGCCCGCGGGCAGTACTTCGAGAACCCGTCGCCGGTGAACGGGCAGCCGTTCACCGAGATCGCGCGGGGCACCGCGGAGGACGTGGAGCGGGCACTGGACGCGGCGCACGCGGCGGCGCCGGGCTGGGGCCGGACGTCCGTGACGGAGCGTTCCGACATCCTCCTCAAGATCGCTGACCGGATGGAGGCCTACCTCGAACCGCTCGCGGTCGCGGAGAGCTGGGAGAACGGCAAGCCGGTGCGGGAGACGCTGGCCGCGGACATCCCCCTCGCCATCGACCACTTCCGCTACTTCGCGGGGGCGATCCGGGCGCAGGAGGGTTCGCTGGGCGAGGTCGACGACGACACCGTGGCGTACCACTTCCACGAGCCGCTCGGGGTCGTCGCGCAGATCATCCCGTGGAACTTCCCGATCCTGATGGCGACCTGGAAGCTGGCGCCCGCCCTCGCCGCCGGCAACGCGGTCGTCATCAAGCCGGCCGAGCAGACCCCGGCGTCCATCCACTACTGGATGGGCCTGATCGCGGATCTGCTGCCGCCCGGCGTGGTGAACATCGTCAACGGCTTCGGCGTCGAGGCGGGCAAGCCGCTGGCGTCCAGCCCGCGGGTGGCGAAGGTGGCCTTCACCGGGGAGACCACCACCGGGCGGCTGATCATGCAGTACGCCTCGGAGAACATCAAACCGGTCACGCTCGAACTGGGCGGCAAGTCCCCGAACATCTTCTTCGACGACGTGTGGGCGCACGACGACGACTTCCGCGACAAGGCCCTGGAAGGGTTCACGATGTTCGCCCTCAACCAGGGCGAGGTGTGCACCTGCCCGTCCCGGGCGCTGGTCCAGCGCGGCCACTACACCGAGTTCATGGAGGCGGCGGTCGCCCGCACCCGCCTCATCAAGCCCGGCCATCCGCTCGACACCGACACCATGATCGGCGCCCAGGCCTCCAACGACCAGCTGGAGAAGATCCTCTCCTACCTCGACATCGGCCGACAGGAGGGCGCGAAGATCCTCACCGGAGGCGAACGCATCGAGTACGACGGTGAGTTGAAGGGCGGCTATTACGTCCAGCCGACCATCTTCGAGGGCGACAACCGGATGCGGATCTTCCAGGAGGAGATCTTCGGCCCGGTCGTCTCGGTGACGTCCTTCGACGACTTCGACGACGCGCTGAAAATCGCCAACGACACGCTGTACGGGCTCGGCGCGGGCGTCTGGACCCGTGACATCAACACTGCGTACCGCGCGGGCCGCGCGATCCAGGCGGGCCGGGTCTGGACGAACTGCTACCACGCGTATCCGGCTCACGCGGCGTTCGGCGGCTACAAGCAGTCGGGGATCGGCCGCGAGACGCACAAGATGATGCTGGAGCACTACCAGCAGACGAAGAATCTTCTGGTGTCGTACTCGCCGAAGAGGCTGGGCTTCTTCTAGACACATGCGAAAAGGCGCCTGACCTGGGTTTTCACCCGTCAGGCGCCCTTCGTAAAACCCGCTCTCGACCAGGCCCGGCTTGCGCGCCAGCTCCCAATTCCTCCCACGACTGCGTCCCTCCTGACCAGCGCTTCCGGACCAGTCACGGGCCAAGCCCCCGGTTCAGCCCTCGGGTACGTCACCTTGGCTGACGCGCTGCCACTCGTTCATGGACTGCTCGATGAGACGGTTCGCCTGCTCTCGAAGGCCGTCAAGGAACTTGGCGGCCGGGTCCACTCCGGAGTAGAGCCGGAACGAGATCCCGGCGTGACGGAGATCGTAAGGCCGCTTGGCCAGGCGAGAAGTGCGCTCAGTACGGGTCAGGGCGTATTCCCGGGCCCGCGCC